>JBOHCZ010000281.1:0-6924 GCA_050699195.1 Streptomycetales bacterium | reverse complement strand
CCCGCATTCGCCGCGGGGTATCCTCACGCCCCGGCGGCGCACGGCCGCTGACCGTGCCGCTCACCCGAGTCGCCGCTCGTGCCGCTCCTCGCCCGCCGCGCCGCGATCAGCCTTCCTCCTGTCCCTCATCCGCCGGCGGGTCGCCCGACAGCCTGCGCGCCAGCAGGTCGAGCGCGCCCGTCACGCAGGCCTCGCGGACGGCCCGCCGGTCGCCCGGGAGGTGCAGGGACGCCACGGCGACACCCCCGGGGCCGGACACCGCCAGGTGGACCGTGCCGACGGACTGCCCGTCCTGGCTCTCGGGGCCTGCCACACCGGTCGTCGCGACGCCGTAGGTCGCGGAAAGCCGCTCCCTCACTCCGAGGGCCATGGCGCGGGCCACGTCCGGGGCAACGGCCCCCCGGCGGGAGAGCAGAGCCGGATCCACTCCCAGCAAGCCGGCCTTGAGGTCAGGGGCATAGGCGACGACACCGCCGCGGAATGTGGCGGAGGACCCGGGCACCGCCGTGAGCGCCGCTGCGACAAGGCCGCCCGTAAGTGACTCGGCGGCTGCCACCGTCGCGTCCTGCCTACGCAGCAGGCTGTGGACGAGCACGTCGAGCCGGTCCTCGCGGCTCCCGTGATCATCGGACCCCGGCGCCGGCGACGTGGTCACGCCGGGCCGTTCCCCCTCGCCCCACCGCCCGGTGCACGGGGGCGCCCGCTAGCCTCGCCACCACGGTGCCCTCCCGTATCGCGACCGCTCCCTCTGCGCAGCCGCAGCCCACGAGCGACGTAGTCGAGGCCGGTGACGACCGTCACGACGACGGCGAGGCCCATCACGACCGTACTGCCCGCGGCAAGCCAGCCAGGCAGGCTGGCCACGTACATGCTGATCGCCACGGCCTGCAAGACCGTCTTGAGCTTGCCGCCGCGGCTCGCGGCGATGACCCCGTGCCGGATCACCCAGAGCCGGATCAGCGTCACGCCGACCTCGCGAACGAGCACGATCGCCGTCACCCACCACGCCAGCTCGCCGAGCAGCGAGAGCGCCACGAGCGCGGTACCCGTCAGCGCCTTGTCGGCGAGCGGGTCGGCGATCTTGCCGACATCCGTGACCAGTCCCCGCTTGCGCGCCAGCTCACCATCGAGCCGATCGGTCAGCGACGCGACCACGAACACGGTGAGCGCGACCACACGCCAGCCGGTGTGGTGGCCGCCTTCCTGGAACAGCGCGATGGCGAACACCGGGACGAGCAGGAACCGCAGCAGGGTCAGGCCGTTGGCGAGATTCCAGGCGCTCGCCGGGCGCCTGTCCTCGACCAGGGTGTCGGCGAGCCGGCTCACCCAACCACCTCACAGAGCTCGGCATGGAGGTCGACGCCCTCGGCGCGGACCACCCGGGCGCGCACGACGGCTCCGACCTGCACCCTACTGTTGACGACACCCTCGCCGACACCGCCCCCGACGCCGATCACCGTCGAGCCATCGACCTCGGGTGCCTGGTGCGCGGCCCGCCCCTCCGCGACGCCGCCAGCAACACCACCAGGGCCATCACGGCCATCGCGGCCGGGGCCTAGCCCGTCACCTAGCTGCTCGACGAGCACGTCCACGATCTCTCCGATGCGATCGTCGGCACGCTGGGAGGTCAGCTCCTCGACGAGCATGCTCACCCGCTCCACGCGGGCGCGCACGGTGTCCTCGTCGAGCTTGCCCTCGAATGTCGCCGCCTCGGTGCCCTCCTCGTCGGAGTACCCGAACACCCCGACGGCGTCGAGACGCGCATCGACGAGGAAGCGCTCCAGCTCTTCGAGGTCGCTCTCGGTCTCTCCCGGGAATCCGACGATCACGTTGGACCGCACGCCCGCCTCCGGCAGCCGGTCCCGGATGCGTCCCAGCAGGTCGAGGAACCGCTGGGGGCCGCCGAACCTGCGCATCCGGCGCAGCACGGCCGGGCTCGCGTGCTGGAACGACAGATCGAAGTACGGCGCGATGCAAGGCGTCGCCGTCAGCACGTCGATGAGGCCGGGCCGCACCTCGGCGGGCTGCAGGTAGCTGACACGTACCCGCCGGATGCCGGGCACGGCGGCGAGCTCCGGGAGCAGCCGCTCGAGCAGCCGGACATCACCCAGGTCCTTGCCGTAGGACGTCGAGTTCTCCGAGACCAGGACGAGCTCGCGGACGCCCTCGCCGGCCAGCCAGTGCGCCTCCGCCACCACGTCGCCGAGCGGCCGCGAGAGGAACGCGCCACGAAAGGTCGGGATGGCGCAGAAGGAGCAGCGCCGGTCGCATCCTGAGGCCAGCTTCAAGGCGGCGACGGGACCCCCGGCGAGGCGTCGCCGCAGGGGTGTGGCCCAGGGATGGGGTCCAGAGGGCGGGGCGAGGCCCTCGGGCAGGTCCGGGGAGCCGAGACGGAACTCGTCGAGCCCGCGGCCATGGCCGGGCACTGCCTTCGCGGCGGCGGAGCGCCTGGTCGGGGTGAGCGGCAGGAGCTCACGCCGGTCGCGGGGGGTGTGGGAGACATGCGTGTTCCCGGCCACCAGCCCGCGAAGCGTCTGGCCGATGGTGGCGTACTCGTCGAACCCGAGGACGGCGTCCGCCTCGGGAAGCGCGTCGGCCAGCTCACGGCCGTATCTCTCGGCGAGGCAGCCTGCGGCGACGACGGCCCGCACCCCGCCGGCGCCCTTCAGGTCAGCGGCGTGCAGCAGGGTCTCGACCGACTCGTGTTTGGCCGCGTCGATGAAGCCGCACGTGTTGACGAGGGCGACGTCAGCTTCCCCGGGATCGCCGACGAGCAGCCAGCCGTCGGCCGCGAGGCGCCCGGCGAGCTCTTCGGAATCAACCTCGTTGCGCGCGCAGCCGAGGGTGACGAGCGCGACCCTGGGTCGAGGGGACATAGGGTGCAGCCTACGTCAAGCTCGGTGAGCGCCCGCCAGGGCGTGCGGGTGGGCATGCGTCCCGCCACACACCCAGACAGCCCCTCCGGCGCAGGTTACCCGGCGCCCCTCGGGTCCTCCGGACCGAAGCTGAGCCGTACGACCTCCCCGCTGTCTCCAGGGGGACCGAGATCGTGACCGTTGACGAACAGCCGGACCGCCGCGGCGTTGCCGATAATCAGCTTGACCTCGTCCTCGTGCGTGAACTCGCGGACCGTACCCTCCTCGAGCAGTCCCTCGTAGAGCTGCTCGCCACTCCCGTTGGTCACGCTGACCCAGCTGACACCACTTTCGACGGCGAGACGTACCGACACCTTGTCACTGGGCAGCTGGGCGATGGGCTCCCCGGGCGTCGTCTCGGTCCTGGGTGTCGACGGCGGGGCCGACGGCGTGGACGCGGCCGGGGGCCCGGTTTCCTGGGTGAGGGTGGCGCCCTCCGTGGTCGCGGGCTCTCCCGTGAAGAGCTGAACCAGACCGTAGGCGAACGCGACGGCGAGCGCGAGGCCCATGGCCGCGCTCCAGTTGGGGCGACGACGCCTTGGCTCCATCGCTTCGAAATCCACGATCTGGGCCGGGTTGGGCGCGACGTGCCCGTACAGCGCGTCGAACTCCTCGATCAGCGGCTGGGGGTCGACGCCCACGACGCGCGCGATGCCGCGGATATGGCCCCGTGCGTAGAAGTCGCCACCGCAGCCGGAGAAGTCGTCGTGCTCGATCTGGTCGATGATGGTCTGGCGCACCCGTGTCCGCGTACTGACCTGCTCGACCGTCAGACCGGCCTCGCGGCGGGAAGCGGACAGGGTTTCGCCAATGGACACCAGATGCCTCCTGAACCTACTGAGTTTACCAGTTTAGACCGTTTTGTACGGTCTGCCAACGCGAGGGTAACGCGCCTGATGATGACGGGGTATATCAGGTAGACGCTCATTCTCCCCGAAGGGTTGCGAGAACCTCTGCCAATTCTTCGGGTTTCACGAGAACGTCTCTGGCCTTCGATCCTTCGCTCGGCCCCACCACCCCCCGGCTCTCGAGCAGATCCATCAGCCGCCCCGCCTTCGCGAAACCGACGCGGAGCTTGCGCTGCAGCATCGATGTCGAGCCGAACTGCGAGGACACGATGAGCTCGGCCGCCTGGCAGAGCAGCTCCAGGTCATCGCCGATGTCCTCGTCGATCTGCTTCCGCTGCTCCGCCCCGCCCGTGACGTTGTCGTGGTAGGTGGGTTGGAGCTGCCGTTTGCAGTGCCTGGTGATGGCGTGCACCTCGGACTCGGAGACGAACGCGCCCTGCAGGCGCTGTGTCTTGCTGGCTCCCATCGGGAGGAACAGCGCGTCACCCTGCCCGATGAGCTTCTCGGCCCCCGGCTGGTCGAGGATCACCCGGCTGTCCGCGAGACTCGAGGTGGCGAAGGCCAGCCGGGAAGGCACGTTGGCCTTGATCAGGCCGGTGACGACGTCGACGCTGGGACGCTGGGTCGCCAGCACGAGGTGGATACCGGCCGCCCGGGCGAGCTGGGTGATGCGCACGATCGCGTCCTCGACGTCACGCGGCGAGATCATCATCAGGTCGGCGAGTTCGTCGACGATCACCAGGAGGTAGGGGTAGGGGCGGTAGGTGCGCTCGCTGCCCGGCGGCGCCGTGAGCTCCCCCTTGTGCACCGCGCGGATGAAGTCGTCGATGTGCCGGTAGCCGCTCGCCGCCAGGTCGTCGTAGCGCATGTCCATCTCGCGTACAACCCACTGCAGCGCCTCCGAGGCCTTCTTGGGGCTCGTGATGATCGGCGTGACGAGGTGCGGGATGCCCTCGTAGTGCGTGAGCTCGACCCGCTTGGGATCGATGAGCACCAGGCGGACCTCATCGGGCGTGGCCCGGGCGAGGACCGAGATGATGATCGTGTTGATGCAGGTCGAATTGTGGGTCGGGATGCAGGACCGGCTTGCCAGGTACAGGCGGCTGGGGCTGCTGACCTCGATGCAGCGGACGGGCACGGACTGGACGGGCCGCACATCAGTGATGTATCGCTGCCGTGCGGGGCTGTTGGGCCGGACCGTGACCTGACGTGCTCGCTTGCGGGAGAGCCCGAATACCAGCTCATGGGGGCGGAACGCCACGGTGTGGACAACCGATGTGCTCGCATCGCGGCCTTTGCAAGGCTTGGCCCGCAGGGTTGCCTTATAGCCCAGTCCAACAGCCAGGTCCAGAACGTCGCGGGCGAGGCGTCTGTTCGTGGTACCGAATTCCACCGCCCCGCTGCGCCCGCAGTACCCGTCCGTGTCGAGCAGGCCAGCGAGCAAGGCGCGCCGCTGGGCGATCGATGCCCGCAGGTACAGTTCCGGGATGTGCTTGTCACCAAGCACGCCGAGCCGGCGCAGGCTTGCCTCGAAGCCGTTCGTTTGCCGCCGGTCAGGCTCCGCTGACTGCTCGCTGATCCCATAGTTCAACGCGGTGCCATGCCTGGTTACGGTGTACCCCTCGGCACGGATCGCATCGATGATCTCGTGATCAGCACTGGTCAAGCGGGCGCAGGCCGAACTCCCGTCACCGAGCCAGGCGCCGAGAGTGTACGGCGCGATCGGGAGGTCCCGTTCGGGATAGCGCAGCGGCGCACAAGGCACGACCGAATGGTTGCAGCGCCCCCGATGGTGGAGTGAAGCGGCGATCTGCCTGGTGGTGACGGGCTCAGTGTCCATGTGATGAATATGGCCGCTACAAGCGGGAGCAGCGACACGCTCTGCCAGTGCCTTGTACACCAGATGGCGGGAGTACGCCTGCGCCCAGAATCCGATCTCGCGCCCACCGCGCAGGTATGCCCCCCGGATGATCCTTCCTTCCTTGGGAAGATCCTGGACGACTTGGTAGATCACATTGCGGAACTGAGCGCCTGCATCAGCGATGACCTCGGCCGTTCCGGTCATCCGGTCTGGCTCACGCAGTACCTGAGCCGCCCGGCTGACGATCCGGGCGACATCCGCTGGCGGCCAGTACGGGGCACCTCGCGGCGGTCGCGCACGCTGCTGACGACCGGCGACCGTGCTGGTACGCCAGAGATGCTCCGCGTCCGCCACAATCACGGTGCCATCGGAGAACTCAACCTCATAGGACGGGCGACCATACATGACGGGGGTGGCCGCGATCACCCTGCACGGCTGGCCTTGCTCATCGAAGACTTCGTCGCCTACCTCAAGCTCTCCCATAGTGGTCCAGCCGGTGGGGGTCGGGATCGGCGTGTCAAGGGCGAGTGCCTTGCCCGCCCCGGTGGCACCGGCGACCAGCATGTGCGGCATCCTCGAGAGGTTGGCGCAGACCGTGTACCCCTCGACGTCCTTGCCGAGGCCGACGAGCATCGGATGGTGGTCGGTCACCGCGACCGGCGAGCGCAGGATGTCACCCAGGCTCACCATCTCGCGGTCACTGTTGGGGATCTCGATGCCGAGCGCAGACTTCCCGGGGATCGGCGAGAGGATCCGGACGTCCGCACTGGCGACGGCGTAGGCGATGTTGCGCGACAGCGCGGTGACCCGCTCGACCTTGACAGCGGGGCCGAGCTCGACCTCGTACCGGGTCACCGTCGGCCCGCGGGTGAAGCCCGACACCACAGCGTCGATGCCGAACTCGTCGAACACCCCGGTGAGCGCCTCGACGACCGACTGGTTGGCCTTGCTGCGGATGCGCGGCGGAGTGCCCTTGCGCAGCAGGTCGGGCGGGGGCAGATGGTAGGTCACGTCCCCCGACAGCAACAGCTGCTCGCTGCGTGGCGGGAGTTGGCTGTGCTCGGGCGGCCGCTGTCCCGAGGGAGCCCCGCGTCCGGAGTCGTCGTCCCGCGCGCCTCGGTCGGGGACGCGGGTGGCCTCGGCCGCGCCCCTCGCGGTCACTCCTCCGGCGTCGGGAGGGGCCTCGGCGGTCAACTGGCCCGCACGACGCCCGGGTGGCTGGCGCTTCGCCGGCTGTTCCGGCAGCGGGCCGGACCCCTTAGCAGCGGACTCGGCCGGCGCCGGCGCCCGGCCGGAAACC
>JBOHCZ010000280.1:0-3405 GCA_050699195.1 Streptomycetales bacterium | reverse complement strand
GTGCCGGACCCGCCCCACCACGAGCGCCCCGCTCGCCGCGAGCACCAGCGGCAGCGCGAGCAGGGCGTAGAACAGCCGGGGTGCGGGCAACCCGGTACGAGCGGCCGGCGGCCAGGCGGCGGTCGGGTGCGCCGGGTCCGAGACCAGCCGCGGGACGGCGGTCGCGGCGTCGGTGAAGGCGATCGGGGGCCAGCTGCCGCGGGCGATGAGCCCGCCGACGCCCGCCGCGAGCCACACCGCCGCGGCCACGGCGACGAGGGTCGCCAGGAGCACCAGCACGAGCCGGTCGCTGCCGGCCTGCCTGGACACCGGGCCCGGGCTACCGGCCTGTCGCGACTCCGGGCCCATGTCGCCCTGGCGCGACGCCCGGCTCATGCCGCGGGCTCGGCCGTGGAGCCGGCCCCCGGCGCCCGCCCCGCCGTGGAGCCGGCACCCGAGGCGCGTTCGGTCATCGCGCGGTCGGTGAAGACGAGCGGGCGCTCGACGTCGGTGACGATGTGCTTGACGACCTGGACGTTGCCGTTGACATCCCACACGGCGATCCCGGGCTGCAGGGTGGGGATGATCTCGATCGCCCAGCGGGGCAGCCCGAGGACCCGCCCGGTGGCCCGGGCCTCGTCGGCCTTCTGCATGTAGATGGTCCGGGTCGACGCCATCTTGAGGATGGCCGACGCCTCCCGGGCCGCCGCGCCCTCGACGACGTCCGAGAGGTGGTGGACCACGGCGACGAACGACAGGCCTAGGCGGCGGCCGAACTTGAGCAGGCGCTGGAACAGCTGGGCCACCGACGGGCTGTTGATGATGTGCCAGGCCTCCTCGACGAGGAAGATCCGCTTCTTGCGGTCCGGCTTGATCCAGGTGTGTTCCAGCCACACCCCCACCACGGCCATCAGGATCGGCATCGCGATCGAGTTCCGGTCGATGCGCGAGAGGTCGAACACGATGAGCGGGGACGCCAGGTCGATGCCCCGCGTCGTGGGCCCGTTGAACATCCCGGCGAGGTCGCCGTCGACGAGCCGGTCGAGCACGAGGGCCACATCGAGCCCCCATCGGCGGACTTCCTCGCGACTGATGTTCATCGCCATCGCCGACTCGTGGCTGGGGTTGCGGAGCGCGTCGACGACGTCGGGCAGGATGGGGTGCTGGCCGACGATCGACTGGGCCCGCACCCGCACGTGGGCGGCTTTCAGCGCGTAGCCCGCGCGCTCCTCCAGCGGGCGGCCCATGGCGACCTCGACGATGGTACGGAGCAGTGCGAGCTGGCCCGTGGAGGTGATCGCGGGGTCGAGGGGGTTCAGCCGGATGCCCCCGAGGGTGCCGGGGTCGAGGCGGATCGGGGTGATGCCGAGCGCCTCGGCGATGTGGTTCCACTCGCCGACGCCGTCCTCGCCCTGCGCGTCGAGTACGACGACCTGGCGGTCGCGGAAGCGCAGCTGGCGCAGCACGTAGGTCTTCTCAAGGCTTGACTTGCCGTGGCCGGACTCCCCGAGCACCAGCCAGTGCGGGGCGGGCAGCGCCTGGCCGTAGAGCTGGAACGGGTCGTAGACGTAGCCCTTGCCGCTGTAGACCTCGCGGCCGATGATGACACCCGAGTCGCCGAGCCCGGGCGCCGCGGTCGGCAGGTAGATCGCCTGGGCCTGGCTCGTCGAGGTCCGCACCGGCAGGCGCACCGTCTCCGCCCTGCCGTAGAGCAGGTTCGTGAAGCCCGCCGCGAAGGCGTCGGTCGCCCTCATCGCTTGATCCCGGTGGCGAACGGCAGCGTGTTGACGAACGCCCGGTGCTGCTCACGGTCGCACCACTCGAGCTTGAGGAAGCTCTTGCCGGCCGACGCGCGGATGGTGCGCTTGTCGCGGGACAGCGCCTCGGGCAGCCGGGAGGACACCGTGATGTAGCCGACCAGGTTCACGCCCGCGGCGCCGCTGGCCAGGTCCTCACCACGGCGCTCGACCCGCGACGAGTACGCGGTGTCGCGCGGGTCGACGACGCGGTTCATCTTCGCGGCGCGGGACTGCTCGGCCTCCTCGTTGGTCTTCTCGGTGAGCATCCGCTCGATCGCGACGTCGGTCGGCTCGAGGTCCATGGTCACCGCGACCGTACGGATCACATCCGGCGTGTGGACGAGCAGCGGGGCGAGGAAGTTCACCCCCACCGGGGTCAGCGGCCACTCCTTGATCCACGAGGTCGCGTGGCACCACGGCTCGCGCGTGGCCGACTCACGGGTCTTGGAGCGCAGTAGCTGCGGGTGCCGCGCGTCGAGCTCGGCCGGCCAGGCGTTGCGCCGGGTCATCGCGGCGATGGCGTCGATCGGGTGCTCGGGGTCGTACATCGAATGGACGAGCGACGAGAGCTGCGCCGGGCCAAGCGGCTGGCGGACCCGGATGTCGGCATCGACGAGCCCGGCGATGACGTCGCTGATCTCGCGGCCCATCACCAGCGCGAGGCCGGCGTCGCCGCCGCCCATCGCGCGTGCCTCGGCCGCGAGGTCGTGGGTGTAGGGCAGGCACGCGGTGAGGTAGGCGCGGTGCTGTTCGCTCGAGGTCGACACCATGGCCTGGAGCGTGTCGTAGGAGGCCCGGATCCACTCGGGGGCCTGCGGTTCGCCGCGTCGCTCGACGTCGCGTCCGTGGGCGTAGGGGTTGGCGGGCAGGGTGCGAGCGAGCACCTGGAGGCGCGTCACGAAACCGTCGCCGTTCGCCACGTGCTTGAGCAGCGTGCCGAACCGCTCGACGAGCGCCTCCTGGTCCTCGGAGTCACGCGAGCCGACCCCCGGCCCCTCGATCTCCACGGTGGCGGTCAGCACCCGCCGCTCCATGTGCATCAGCACGGCGAGCTCCCCGGTCCCGAGCGGCACGGTGAGCCAGCGTAGCCGCCCGATGCCGGGCGGCGGGCCGATGTCGACCTGGCTCCCGTCGATGCGGGTGCCCGCCTCCATGACGTCCGACCGCCAGACGGCGCGGCCCGAGCGCAGTGTCCTCCGGTACGACCGGTTGATCTCGAACCACCGGTAGAAGGTACGCCTGCGGTACGGCAGGTAGACCACGGCGAAGCCCAGGACGGGGAACCCGACAAGGGTCGCGGCGCGCAGCGGGGTCCAGGGCAGGACGATCCCCGAGATCAGGCCGAGCCCGCAGCAGAACAGGATGAGCGCCAGCTCCCCCGGCTCGCGGTTCTTCCCGATGACCGCGCTCGGCTTGGCCTTCCCGATGAGGTAGGTGCGGCGGCGGGTCACCGGCTCGATGCTCATGACGTACCACTCATGACTCGGCGTCACCCCCGGACCGCATGTGCCGTTGCGACGTGCGGGTCGCCTGCTCTGTGGGAGCGGTGGCGCGGCGCGCGCTACCGCTCGCCATGCGGCGCGCGGCGTGGGCGGCCACGCCGGCGGCCATCAGACCGGCGCCGCCC
>JBOHCZ010000279.1:0-6816 GCA_050699195.1 Streptomycetales bacterium | reverse complement strand
ACCGGCGGGATGGGGGCGTACTCCCCCCTGCCGTGGGCCCCGCCCGACCTCGTCGACGAGGTCGGGCGGGGCCCACGGCAGGGGGGAGTACGCCCCCATCCCGCCGGTGTTGGGGCCGCGGTCCCCGTCACCCACGCGCTTGAAGTCCTGCGCGGGCTGGAGGGGTGCCACGGTCTCGCCGTCGGTGAGCGCGAACAGCGACACCTCCGGCCCCGCGAGGTACTCCTCGACGACGACCCGGCCGCAGCGGCCCGCGTGGGCGAGTGCGGCGGCACGGTCGGCGGTGACGACCACGCCCTTCCCGCCCGCCAGGCCGTCCTGCTTGACGACGTACGGGGGCCCGAACCCGTCCAGCGCCTGCGCCGCCTGTTCGGGCGTGTCACAGGCGGCGGATTGCGCGGTGGGGATGCCGGCCGCGGCCATCACGCCCTTGGCGAAGGCCTTGGAGCCCTCCAGGCGCGCGGCCTCGGCCGAGGGGCCGAAGCACCGGATCCCCCGCGCCCGGACCGCGTCGGCGACACCCGCGACGAGCGGCGCCTCGGGCCCGACGACGACCAGGTCAGCAGCCGTTTCCACGGCGAGGTCCGCGACGGCGCCCGGGTCGCCGGTGTCCAGCTTGCGCAGCTGCGCGAGCCGCCCGATCCCGGGGTTGCCGGGGGCGCAGACGAGGCCTGTCACCTCGGGATCTCGGGCGAGTGCGCGGCACAGGGCGTGCTCGCGCGCGCCAGCGCCCACGACGAGCACCTTCACGGCTCGCAAGCCTATCGGGCTGTCGCATCGCGGGGACGTGCGTGCCAGGATGTCCGCCATGCGGGATGTCTCGGAAGATGTGACGATCCAGGTCGGACCACAGGTCGTGTACGACGCCGTGAGCGACGTCACGCGGATGGGGCGCTGGAGCCCCGAGTGCACGGGTGCCTCGGTGGGCGGCGAGGGGGGACCGGCGTACCCGGGTATGCGTTTCCGGGGGCACAACCGGAAGGGCGCGGTGCGGTGGTGGACGCAGTGCCGGGTCACCGTCGCCGAGCCCGGCGAGTGCTTCGCGTTCGAGGTCCGCAGCGCGAGTCTCCCGATCTCCCGGTGGACCTACACCATGCAGCCGGACGGCGGCGCGACGCGGGTGACCGAGCGCTGGGAGGACCTGCGGGGCGGCGCCGCCACCGCGGTCCTGTCGGCGGTGAGCCTGCTGCTGATGGGGGTCCGGGACCGCGTGGTGCGCAACCGCGAGACGATGCGCGTCACCCTGGACCGGCTCAAGACCGACCTGGAGGACGCGGCGGTGTGACGCTGATCGCACGATCTCTCTGACGCATCGTCAGGAGGCGCTACACCAGCGGGCGCAGCTGCAGTGTCTGGTCGCGACCCGGCCCCACGCCGATCGCGGAGACCGGCGCCGCGGCGAGCTCCTCGACCGCCTTGACGTAGGCCTGCGCGTTCTTCGGCAGGTCGTCGAACCACTTCGCGCCCGAGATGTCCTCGTCCCAGCCGGGCAGCGTCTCGTACACCGGCCTCGCGTGGTGGACGTCGGTCTGTGTCATCGGCATCTCGTCGTGCCGCACGCCATCGACGTCGTAGGCCACGCAGACCGGCACCCTTTCGAAGCCGGTGAGCACGTCGAGCTTGGTAAGGAAGAGGTCGGTCAGGCCGTTGACCCGTGCGGCGTGGCGCGCCACCACCGCGTCGAACCAGCCGCAGCGCCGGCTCCGGCCCGTCGTCACACCGCGCTCGCCGCCGACGTCCCGGAGCCGGTCACCGTCGCGATCCAGCAGTTCGGTCGGGAACGGACCGGAGCCCACCCTCGTCGTGTATGCCTTGAGGATGCCCACGACGCGGCTGATCCGGGTGGGGGGGATGCCCGAGCCCGCACAGGCGCCGCCGGCCGTGGGGTTGGACGATGTCACGAAGGGGTAGGTGCCGTGATCGACATCGAGCATGGTGCCCTGCGAGCCTTCGAGCAGCACCACCTTGCCCTCGGCCAGGGCACGGCTGAGCGCCAGCGCGGTGTCGGCGATGTAGCGCCGGATCCGCTCTCCGTAGCCGAGGTAGTCGCCGATAACGGTGTCGATGTCGATCTCGCGCCGGTTGTAGACCTTGACGAGAACCTGGTTCTTCTCGCGCAGGGCCGCTTCGAGCTTCTGGCGCAGGATGCCCGGATCGAGCAGATCCTGGGCGCGGATGCCGAGGCGGGCGACCTTGTCGGCGTAGGTCGGGCCGATGCCGCGGCCGGTCGTCCCGATCCGGGCCTTCCCGAGGTAGCGCTCCACCACCAGATCGAGCGCCCGGTGGTGCGGCATGATCAGGTGGGCGTTCGCCGACACCAGGAGGCGGTCGCAGGAGACGCCGCGCCGCTCCATCGCGTCGATCTCCGCGAGGAGCACACCCGGGTCGATGACGACCCCGCTGCCGATGACCGGAACCACCTCCGGGGTGATCACGCCCGAGGGCAGCAGATGCAGCTCGTAGCGCTCCTCGCCCACGACGACCGTGTGCCCTGCGTTGTTGCCGCCCTGGTAGCGCACCACGTAGTCAACCGAGCCACCCAGCAGGTCGGTGGCCTTGCCCTTGCCCTCGTCACCCCACTGGGCGCCGACGATCACCACGGCGGGCATCAGGCGTACATCCCTTCCTGGTGGGGCATGTGCATGACACGAGCCCCGTACTCGATGAAACCCCTGACCAGGGAACTGGCGATCGGCGGGTTCCCGCGACACGTGTGCAGCCACCGGTGACGCATGCACGGCAGGGTCCTTGCGGGGAGAGGCTACCTGAGGAGGTACGAGGGGTGTCCCCCGAGCATGCGCTGCTCGTCATCACGAACCCGTCCACCGGCCCCGAGGGTGAGGACGTCCGGGTCGCCCTCGACGTCCTGCGGGCGGCGGCGGAGGTGAAGGTCTGCACGGTCTCCGACACCGGTGAGATCGAGAAGGCACTAGCCCGCAGAGGCCGGCGACGGCCCGTCGTGATCGGCGGGGACGGTGTGATGCACACGGTCGTGCAGACCCTGCACCGGCAGCGCGAGCTGGCAGATGCCCTCCTGGGCCTGATCCCCGTCGGGGCGGACAGCAGGCTCGCTCAGGCTCTGAGCATCCCGCTCGATCCCGCCCACGCGGCCCGCGTCGTGCTCGCCGGGCGGGCGAGGCGGCTCGACCTGATCGTGGACGACGCCGGCGGAGTCGCGGTCACCGCGGTGCGTGTCGGGCTGGCAGCGGAAGAGGACCGCCCCGGGACCGCGCGGGTGTCACGGCTGCGCCGCGCGTCCCGTTCCGTCGGGGCGGCCGCCGCCCAGGCGTGGGCGCCGGGCTGGCGGCTGCGCGTCGAGACGGACCGGGAGGTGCTCACCGACCTCGACCGCAGGGTGCTGATGATCGGCCTGTGCAACGCATCCGGTGTGGCGGGCATCACGCGGCTCGATCCCGGCCCGTTGCCCGACGACGGGCTCGCCGACGTGGTGGTGTCCGAGACGGGCGGAGCGCTGGCCCGGCTGGGACGTAGCACGGCCCGGCTCGGAGCCCGCGGCCACGCGGGGCAGGTGCGTACGGTGCGTGCCCGCCGCATCACGATCTGCGGGCAGGACTTCCGCTACGACGCCGACGGGACACTGTGCGGCCCGGTGCGGCGCCGTACCTGGACGGTCGAGCACTCGGCGTGGCGGGTGACCACGCCGAAGGGCCCGACGGACTCCCCCACCGGAGACGACAAACCGGTCGAATGACGGCATGCTGCGATGCTGGGAGGCTGCGGTGCGGCATGCAACGGCGGCTGGGGACCGTTGCATGCCGCGTCGTCAGTGCACGGCCCGGCGCCCGCGGCAGCTCGCGGGATCAGGGCCGCTCGAGCGCGTCGGCCGCCGCGGGGCTGCTGTCGCGGAGGAACGTCGCGCAGCGCTCAGCCTCCTCAGCCTCACCGATCGCACCGGCCGCCCGGCCCAGCGCGTGCAGCGCACGCAGGAACCCCCGATTGGGCTCGTGCTCCCAGGGGATCGGGCCGTGCCCCTTCCACCCGCTGCGGCGCAGGGTGTCAAGACCGCGGTGGTAGCCGGTTCGGGCGAAGGCGTAGGACTCGACGACCCGGCCCGCGGCGTAGGCGCGGTCCGCCAGCATCGCCCACGCCAGCGAGTCGGCCGGGACATGCCTGGCGACCTCGGCCGGGTCCGTACCGGCATCGAGCAGCCTGCGCACCTCCGGCACGTCGGGTAGTTGCGTGGCCGGAGGCTCCGGCATGAGGTTCTGGTACGTCATGCCGCCAGTGTGCCCCAGCACCTGGAGGGACCACCCGCCAGCCGGCTACCTGCCGAGCGTCGTGCCCGCGGATCGCAGCGTCGTGCAGGCCTCCGCGACGCGGGCCGCCATCGAGGCCTCGGCGGCCTTGCCGTACGAGCGGGGATCATAGGCCTTCTTGTCGCCGACCTCGCCGTCGATCTTGAGCACGCCGTCGTAGCTGCGGAACACGTGGTCCGCGATCGGGCGCGTGAAGGCGTACTGCGTGTCGGTGTCGATGTTCATCTTCACGACGCCGTAGTCGAGCGTCTCGTGAATCTCCTCGAGCAGCGACCCGGACCCGCCGTGGAAGACCAGGTCGAACGGCTTCGCCCGGCCCACCCGTGCCCCGACGGCATCCTGGATGTCTTTGAGGATGCGCGGGCGCAGCTTGACGTTGCCCGGCTTGTACACCCCGTGCACGTTGCCGAAGGTCGCCGCCAGGATGTAGCGGCCCTGCTCGCCGGTGCCCAGCGCCTCCGCGGTCCGCAGCGCGTCACCCGGCGTGGAGTAGAGCTTCTCGTTCATCTCCCCGACGATGCCGTCCTCCTCGCCGCCGACGACACCGATCTCGAGCTCCATGATCACGTGGGCCGATGCGCACTCCCTCAGCAGCTCGCTCGCAATCCTGAGGTTGTCGGTGAGCTCCTCGGCCGAGCCGTCCCACATGTGCGACCCGAACAGCGGGGCCTGCCCGCCGGCGACCCGCTGCCGCGAGATGCCGACCAGCGGCCGCATGAACGTGTCGAGCTTGCTCGCCGGGCAGTGGTCGGTGTGCAGCGCCACGTTGACGGGGTAACGCTCCGCGACGACATGGGCGAACTCGGCGAGCGCCACCGCGCCGGTGACCATGTCCTTCACGCCTGCGCCCGACACGTACTCCGCACCGCCCGTCGAGACCTGCACGATGCCGTCGCTGCCGGCCTCGGCGAAACCGCGCAGGGCGGCGTTGAGAGTCTGGGACGAGGTGATGTTGATCGCCGGGTAAGCGAAAGCCCCGGCCTTGGCCCGGTCGAGCATCTCGGCGTAGACCTCGGGGCTGGCGATGGGCATCCGGCTCGCTCCTCGCGTGCTCACGTCAGGACTGCCGGTGAGGATAGCCTCTGTGCGTGGATTACCTCGCGGTCAACCTCGTCGACCCCCAGTCGCTCATCGTGGCGTTCGGGCTGCTGGGCATCTTCGTGATCATCTTCGCCGAGACGGGCCTGCTGGTGGGCTTCTTCTTTCCGGGGGACTCCCTGCGGTTCCTCGCCGGCGTGGCCGCCTCGGGGGCGGCCACGCAGCTCGCGGGGGTGAACATGCCACTCGGCTGGCTGCTGGCCGGCACGCCGCTCTGCGCCATCGCCGGGGCCCAGCTCGGCCACTACATCGGCGCGAAGGCCGGGCCGCACCTGTTCAGCAGGCCGGAGTCGCGGTTGTTCAAGCGGGAGTACGTCGAGCGGGCCGAGTACTACTTCGAGCGGTTCGGGCCGCCCAAGGCCGTGGTGCTGGCGCGCTTCGTACCCATCGTCAGGACGTTCCTCAACCCGGTGGCGGGGGTCCTCGAGATGTCGGCGCCGCGGTTCCTCGCCTGGAACGTGATCGGCGGCCTGCTCTGGACGGAGGGCATCATCCTGCTCGGATACACCCTGGGCGACACCCTCGAAGGCAGCATCGACCGCTACCTGCTGCCCGCGGTCGCGCTGATCATCATCGTATCGCTGCTGCCGCTGCTCATCGAGGTGATCCGCACGCGCAGGTCCGGGGACCGGACACGGGTCTGAGTTTGGCCCTCAGTCCGAGTCTCGGTGCAGGCCCAGGTCCGCCGCGGTGAAGGCGGAGTAGTAGGGCAGGCCGGACGCGGCGATGACACCCGCCGCCCCGCGTTCGACGACCACCGCGACGGCGACGACGTCGGCGCCCGCCGCGCGCAGCGCCTCGACGGCGGCGAGCACCGAGCCCCCTGTCGTCGAGGTGTCCTCGACCGCGAGCACCCGGCGTCCCGTGACCTCGGGGCCCTCGATGCGGCGCTGCAGCCCGTGCGCCTTGCCGGACTTACGGACGACGAACGCGTCCAGCCGCCTCCCACGGGCGGCCGCAGCGTGCAGCATGGCGGCCGCCACCGGGTCGGCGCCGAGCGTCAGCCCGCCGACCGCGTCGTAGCCGACGCCCGCGGTGAGGTCGAGCATGACCGACCCCACCAGCGGCGCCGCCTCGGCGTCGAGAGTGACGCGCCGCAGGTCGATGTAGTAGTCGGCCTCCTGCCCCGAGGAGAGGATCACCCTGCCGTGCACGACCGCCTTGCTCGTGATCTGCCGCAGCAGGGCGTCGCGGTCGCTAATCACCTGTCACCGCTGCCTGACGCATCGTCAGTGGTCAGCGCTTGTGGCGGCGCAGCAAGCGCCACAGCAGGCTGAGCACCGCCAGGCCGGCGACGGCCGGCGCGAGGCGCTTGAGAAGGGGCCCCCCGGCCGCCTCGAACAGGTTGATCGGCTCGGCGGGGGCGCGGCTCGGCGGCGCCTGCGGGATCCTGGGCCGCTGGGTGCGCACCGGCTCATGGCGGGCCGGCGGGCCGCTGGCC
>JBOHCZ010000278.1:0-23336 GCA_050699195.1 Streptomycetales bacterium | reverse complement strand
ATCCCGCCCCGGTCGCCGAGTGGCTGCCGATCCTGACACACATGCTTGGCGGAAAGAAGCCGAGGCGTATGCCGCGTTTCATTCTGCGACTGTTCGCCGGAGAGGCCGGCGTAGTGATGATGACCGAGGCCCGCGGTGCCTCCAATGCCAAGGCCAAGCGCGAGCTCGGGTGGAGCCCGGCGCATCCGAGCTGGCGTGAGGGATTTGCGACAGCGCGTCCGAGCTCGCGTGAGGGGTCTGCGGCATGACCGATCGCGAGCAACTGCTTGACGAGCTGCGGCCGGGCGCGTTCGCGATCGCCTACCGGATGCTGGGCAGCGTCTCCGAGGCCGAGGACGTCGTGCAGGAAGCGATGCTGCGGATGGATCAGGCGATCCAAGCCGGCGAGCAGATCGCATCGCCGCGCGCATTCGTCGCCACCGTGACCACCCGGCTGGCGATCAACGAGCTGCGCTCCGCGCGCGCTCGCCGCGAGCGGTATGTCGGCGAGTGGCTGCCGGAGCCGATCGTCACCGACGGTCACGATGACCCGGCCCGGCACGCCGAGACAGCCGATTCGCTGTCGCTGGCGATGCTTGTGCTGCTGGAGAGCCTCTCTCCCGAGCAGCGAGCCGTGCTGCTGCTTCGCGATGTGTTCGACTACGCGTATCCGGAGATCGCGGCGATCGTGGGCAAGAGCGAGGACAACGTGCGCCAGCTCGCCACCCGCGCCAGACGCCACGTCAAGGCGCGCCGGCCCCGCTTCCAAACGACGAGCGAGCAGCAGCACGAACTGGCACGCCGGTTCTTCGCGGCCGCCGAGCACGGTGACCTCGCCGGGCTCGAGGCCCTGCTCGCGCACGACGTTCAGCTGACCGGCGACGGCGGCGGCAAGGCCCCGGCGCTGGCCCGGTCGCTGCGCGGGCGCAGCCGCGTCGCGCGCACGGTGATGAGCTGGGTACGCCTGGGCGTCCGCCTTCCGGAGGTGGCCATGCGTCCCGTCGACGTCAACGGCGGACCGGGAGCGCTCTTCCTCGACGGGCAGGAGCGGGTTCTTGCGGTGTGGGCGATCGACATCACCGACGGCCAGATCACGAGCATCCGCTCGATCGTCAACCCCGACAAGCTCGCCCACCTCGGGCCGGTCGGCGACTTCGCATCGCTACTGCGGTCTGCGAGATGACGGGTTCCGCGAACTCACCGACAAGAACATCCGACGCGGCAGCTTCCCCCGCGTTCCCGACCTGATCGCCAGTCAACCAAAACTGAGACACACCACTAGCTGGCGCTGCGTCCGTGTCGTACGACGTTCTCGGCCGCCGCCTCGATGGCCCGCATGGTCGACTCGAGGTGACGTACCTCGATCCCGGCGGCCGCGTCGGCGTCCCCTCGCCGCACCGCCTTCAGCAGTGCACGGTGATCCGCGTTCCCGCCCGTCATCTGCCTCGGCCGGATCTTGATCGACAGCCCGACGTACACCGCGGCGCTGTCGCGAAGGCCCTCCAAGATCGTCTCCAGCCGGGGAGAGTCCGAGGCGCTGGCGAAGACGGCATGAAACGCACGATTCAGCTCGACCCACCGCGCGGGGTCGTCCTGCGCCTCCATTCCGGCGGCCAGCTCGGCTGCCTCGTCGAGCCGGGCGCTGGTGATCCGCTCGACGGCGCGCCGGATGGACACCGGCTCAAGCAGCTTGCGCAGCTCGTAGATCTCGCGGACCTCGTCGAGCTTGAGCTCCCGTACGATCGCTCCGCGATGGGGATCCAGCCGGATCAGCCCCTCGGTCGCCAGATCACGCAGAGCTTCCCGAACCGGCGTCGTGCTCACTCCGAGCTGCTTGGCGAGATCGGCCTGCACCAGCCGGGTTCCCCCGGCCAGCTCGCCGTTCAGGATGACCCGGCGCAGCGTCTCGTGCACGAACTGGTGAGCCGTGCGCGAGCGGGCGGTACCGGTCAGGTACCTCAGAGAGATCCGCCCAGACCCCGGGCCTTCGGGTTGGTCAGGGGATCCCCACGATGACAATGACATATTTTGCATTTTACGCGGCAGTCCGGGCTGGGTTGTGGCCGCCTTCGCGGCAGACGCCTCACCGTACCTCGGGCGCAGCGGTTGACCTCCCGAGCAGACTTTAGTTGACCTCCCGAGCAGACTTTATAGGATGCAGCCTGCGTCATCGCGACGCACCGGCTGACCTAGCGACGGTAGGGCGAGGAGATCCGGATGACCCAGTCAGCGTCAACGCAGCGGGCGGAACAGCCGGCCAGGGCCCCACTGGGCCTGGGCCTTTCGCTGCTGTTCCTCTTGGTCCTTGCCGGGTCCTATGTCGTGAACGCCATGGACCGGCAGGTCTTCCCCGTACTGCTGACCGACGTGCGGGCCGAGTACGGCTTCTCCCTCACCCAGGGCGGGCTGCTCGCGACGATCTTCACCCTGGGCATCGGGCTGGCCGGGATCCCGAGCGGGCACCTGCTCGACCGGATGTCGCGCAAGACCGTGATGCTGCTGGGCATCGTGATCTTCTCGGTGTTCACCGTCCTGACCGCGGCGGCCGCCGGGTTCTGGGACATGTTCGCCTACCGGGCGGTCACGGGTGTCGGCGAGGCGATGCAGAACGCCGCCCTCTTCTCAGCCGTGGGTGCGTACTTCTTCGCCCACCGCGCCATGGCGCTCGGCACCCTGAACTTCGCCTACGGCCTCGGCAGCTTCCTCGGGCCGCTGCTGGGGGCCAAACTCGCGGGCCCGGAAGCGGCCTGGCGAACCCCGCTCTACGTCTTCGGTGCGGTCGGCCTCGCCTTCGTCGTCCTGATCGTGGTCGCGGTGAGCAAGCGCTTCACCGAGCAGGTGGACGGGGGCGTGGGCGCCGGGCCCGCGCGCAGCTTCGCGCACGTGCCGTCCCACCTCTACAACCGCAACCTGCTGCTGTGCGCGGTCGCGGCGATGGTGGTCGGTGTCTCGATGTATGGCTACCTGGGGCTCTACCCCACGTTCCTGCGTGAGGAGCTGGGGTTCAGCAGTTCCACGGCGGGGGTGGCCGCGAGCATGTTCGGTCTCGGGGCACTCATGGGGATACCCGCAGGTTGGATCGGCGACCGTTTCAACCAGCGGACCGTCATGATCACCGCACTGCTCGCGGGCTCGGTCGTCGGCTGGCTGCTGTTCAACGGGCCGGAGTCCCCGGCCGCGCAGAACCTGCTGTCCTTCGCCGAGGGCGCCATCGCGAGCGGCTTCCTGTTCGTCAACATCTACTCGTCGATGCAGCGCTGCGTACGGCCCGAGATGGTTGGCCGGGCGTCGGGCCTCTACGTCGCGTCGTTCTACGTGCCGGCCGCCCTGGCCGGTTACCTGTTCTCGACCCTCGTCGAGTACGCGGGCTGGGGCGGGGCCGGGCTCTGGCAGCTGTCGGTGCTGCCCTTCGCCGCCGTCGCGGCGCTGCTGTTCGTCGACGTCCGCAGGTTCAACAACGCCGCATCCCCGGACACCCGGTGACGGCGCCTCGTTCGGAACCTACGACGATGACCGGACCCCGCAGGTGGCACGAGCAGCGGTGGCTGATCGACTCGGTGCTGCGGACCGACGGCCTGGAATGGGACCAGCCGCGGGTCGCCTACACCCTGCGCCCGATGGGAGTCGACGCCGTCCCCGACTTCCGGGTCGCCGAGTCGCGCATCTCGAAGTTCTCGGACATCACCCCGGTGTTCCGCGAGCTCGCCGAGCGCCGCGAGCGGCTCGCGCGGGCGGCCGAGCAGGACGGGCGTCACGTCGCGGCGCGGGAGCACTACTTCCACGCCGCCCTGCTCTACGTCACGGCGGAGTGGCCGATCTGGCAGGACAGCGCCGATCTCGTCGCGCTGGACGACCACAAGAACGCCTGCTACGGCAGCTATGCCCGACTCGCCGACCATCACGTCGAGCGGGTCGAGATCCCCTTCGGGGACGCCCACCTGCCGGCGTGGTTCCACCTCCCTCCCGGCTATGGCGGCGGGCCCACCCACGCCGTCATCTCGTGCGGCGGCATGGACGCCCCGAAGGAGCTCAACGTCAACCTCTACGGTGACAAGTTCCTCCAGCGGGGCTTCGCGGTGCTCGCCTTCGACGGGCCCGGGCAGGGCGAGGCGCCGATCCTCGGCGTGAAGTTCACGCCGACGAACTGGATCGACGCCGGGGAAGCGGTCCTGAACTGGCTTTCGGACCGCCCGGAGATCGACCCGGAGAGGGTCGTGGGCTTCGGGCTGTCCTTCGGCTCGTACTGGATGTCGCAGATCGCGGCGACCCAGCCCAGGCTGCTGGGTGCGGCCGTCGGCCTGGTCTGCCACGAGCCGGGCGGGCACATGATCTTCGACATGGCCTCGCCCTCGTTCAAGGCCCGCTTCATGTGGATGTCGGGCCTGGAGCACGACGAGCCGGCCTTCGACGCCATGGCGCAGCAGATCGACCTGCGGCCGCTGATCAGCCGCATGCAGGTGCCCTGGCTCGTCATCGCGGGCGACGAGGACGAGCTCTCGCCCATCGCGCACAGCTACGAGCTCGCGCGGATGTGCCCGGCCCCGGCGCCCATGCTGGTGTATCAGCAGGGGCGCCACGCACTGTCGCTGCCGACGCCGTCGGTCGCCCTTGGCCCCAGCTGGCTGCCCTACGCGGCGGACTGGCTGCTCGACCGCGTCAACGGCGCGCCGGCCGCGGAGTATGTGGACCACGTGCTCCCCACCGGGGAGACCGAGCGGCGCAGCCACCCCAAGGAGGCGTGATGGCGAACCCCGGCCTTGACCTGCCCGCACGCTCGCCCGCCGTCGTGACCATCGACCTGCACCGCGGTCACCTCGACCCCGCAGTGGCGACGATGCCCCTCCCCGAGGCCGTGAGCGAACGCGTCGTGCGGGCCAACGTCGGGTTCCTCGACGGCATCCGGCGCAAGGGCGTCCCAGTCGTCCACGTGGTCACCTCGTACCGCTCCGCCGAGGAGATCGCGACCAACCCGTGGTGGAGCGCGGTCGCCGGCACCGACGCCACCCGCGCGAACGTGCTCGGCCACCAGCTGCCGGGCAGCCCGGGACTCGAGATCATGCCCGGGGTGTGCGACCCGGAGCGCGACCTGGTGGTGAGCACCAAGAAGCGCTACGACTGCTTCGTGGCCACCGACCTGCACCACACGCTGTCCGCGCTGGGCGCCGACACCGTGGTCCTCACCGGCGTGAACACCAACAGCTGCGTCCTCGCGACCGCCGTCGCGGCCAACGTTCGGGACTACGCTGCCGTCGTGGTGCGCGAGTGCGTCGACACCATGGACCCCGTACTCCACGAGGCCGCCCTCGCCGTGATCGCGCAGGCCTTCGGCTGGGTGCTCACCGTCGACGAGATTCTTGGAGCGCTGTGAGAGTGGTCATCGCACATGGCTGAGGCCGACCTGCTGGTCGCGGGCGGCACCCTCGTGACCGGGCGCGGCCGCAGGCGCGCCCACGTCGCCGTCTCCCGCGGGAGGATCGTGTACGTCGGGCACGAGCGGCCCGCCGCGGACCGGACGGTCGACGCCTCGGGGTTGTACGTGCTGCCCGGCATGGTGGACACCCACGTCCACCTGATGGATCCCGGTGCCCCCGACCGCGAGGACTTCCCCACCGGCAGCAGCGCCGCGGCGGCCTCCGGGGTCACCACGATCCTCGAGCACACCCACGGCCACCCGGTCCGCAAGGTCGCCGACCTCGTGGACAAGCGCTCCTACCTGGCCGGCCGTTCCAACGTCGACTTCGACCTCGCGGCGCACGCCTGGCCGGGACACCACGACGCGGTCGCGCCCCTGTGGGAGGCCGGGGCCGCGTTCTTCAAGCTCTTCACGTGCACCACCCACGGCATTCCCGGCCATGACCCCGCCCGGCTCAAGGCCCACCTGGAGGCAAGCGCTTCCGTCGACGCGGTGACCCTCATGCACTGCGAGGACGAGTCGATCACCGAGCACGCCGAGCGGGTGCTGCGCGACGCGGGCCGGGACGACGGAGGGGTGCTGCCCGAGTGGCGTAGCCGGGAGGCCGAGGTCGTCGCGGTCGCCGTGGCGGGGCTTCTCGTACGGCTCACCGGGGCACGCGCCGGCCTCGCCCACCTCAGCCACCCCGAGGCAGTGGCCTACGCCGCCCGGGAGCGGGCCGCCGGGGCGCGGCTGGCGGCCGAGGCCTGCCCCCAGTACTTCCTGCTGCGCGAGCACGAGGCGCTCGACGCCGGGGCGCTCCGCAAGTTCACGCCGCCGGCCCGGGCCCGAAGCGACGCCGACGAGGCCGAGATGTGGCAGCTGCTGCGCGGCGGAGTCCTGACGCACATGGCCACCGACCACGCGCCGTCGACACGCGCGCACAAGGCCGACGGTGACATCTGGAGCGTGCACTTCGGCCTACCGGGCCTCGACAGCACGATGGCGCTGCTGCTCGATGCCGCCGCCCGCGGCCGCCTCGCCCTCGAAGATGTCGTACGCGCCTACAGCGAGCACCCGGCGCATCACTACGGCCTCGCGCCCCGCAAGGGCGCGCTGCGCCCGGGTGCCGACGGCGACCTCACGCTCGTCGACATGGGCCACAGCCGGGTGCTGCGGGACGGCGACGTGCTCTCCAAGGCCGGCTGGACGCCCTACGCGGGGCGCGAGGTACGGGGTGGGGTCGTGCAGACGTACCTGCGTGGCCGCCTCGTCGCCGAGGAGGGCACCCCGCTGCGCGAGCTGACCGGGCAGTTCCTGCCCGGCGCAGGCGCCCACGGGCCGCGCGGGTAGGTCTTACGCCTGCGGGTCGTCGATCTCGGCCCACGCGGTGCCGCCGTCGCCGGTGGTGTCGTGTCCCCATCGGGACGTGACGGCGTCCACGATCATCAGCCCCCAGCCTCAAGCGGCGTGGTCGAGCGCATGTGGTCCATCGACGTCGAGATCGACCGCGTGAGCGAACTGGTGACGGCTCGGCCGATCCTCACCGATGAGGCGCAGCGGCTCCCATCGGCGCTCGGCGCGGTGCTGCCCTCCGACCGTCACGAGGTGCTCTACGAGCTCCCGGTAACGCCGCCGCCGCCCTGAACGGGAGGCTCTGGCGGCTGGCCGACCTTCTCAGCGGGCCCCCGGGCCACGGCTCCCGCCTGGTGACGAATAGCTCTAGTAGGGATTGTGCTGACGGGTTTTTCCTGCAACAGTAACCCAGATTCTGCAGGAAAGCTTTGCTCCCGGAGGTGCCGTGCTGGACGACGTCGATCGTCGCATCGTCGCCGCGCTCGCCGTGAACGGCCGGGCGACGTGGGGCCAGGTCGCCCGGTGCGTAGGCGTCTCCGAGACGACGGCCGCCCGGCGCGTGCAGCGTCTCTGCGACGCCCGCCTGATGCGGATCGTCGGCGTACCCGATCCGCTGGCCTGCGGCTTCGGCCAGCCGGTCCTGGTCCACCTGCGGTGTGCTCCCGGGGCCGTACGGCGGGTCGCCTCACGGCTGGCCGAGCGGGCCGATGCGCGCTTCGTCGCCATCCTCGCCGGCCCGTCGGACGTGGTCGTCGAGCTCATCGCAACCGATCGGCAGCACCTCACGCGGATTCTCGTCGACGAGGTGCAGGCCATCGACGGGGTCAGGGAGACCAGCACCGAGACCGTGCTGCGGACCTTCAAGATGAGCTTCGACTGGAGCCGGGGGCTGCTCGGAGAGCGCACGGGCGAGCTCGCCCCTGTCCCTGTGAAGGCCGCGAAAGGGCCGGTGCCGCTGGAGGACGTCGACCTCGCCCTCATCGCCGAACTCGCCGTCGACGGCCGGAGCAGCTACGCGGAGCTGGCCGCCGCGCTGGGCATCAGCGAGTCGATGACGGCACGGCGCGTCACGGCCCTCGTGTCGCGGGGCTGCGTGGGTTTCGCCCCAGTGATCGATCCCGCGCTCGTCGGCTACTCGACGGAGGCGTTCATCCGCCTCCGAGTCGATCTTCCGCAGCTGGAGGAGGCGGCGGCGACCCTCTGCCAGCACCCTCCCGCACGCTACGTCTCCGCGACGACCGGTGACTCCGACCTCGTCTGCGAGGTTGTTCTGCCGGACTCCGACGCGCTCTACCTGTTCGTCACCGAAACACTGGCCGCGCTGCCCGGGCTGCGGCGCGTGGAGACCGCCATGGAGTTGCAGACCCTCAAGCGGGCCTTCCGGCCCCGCGCGCCCGCGACAGCCTCCGCCCCGGCCAGCCGGGCCGGCACGGGCAGCACGGGCAGCACGGACAGCACGGGCAGCAGGGCCGCCGGGAACGGCACGGACAGCAGAGCGTGAAGGGAGCTTCGGCCATGAGCGAGACCCGCTACACCGGCTACACGTCGTACTCCTACCTGACCGCGGGCGTGGACTACCGGGAGTTCGAGCTCGAGGCCGAGGTGGACCGGGTGCCCCCCTACGAGCTGGGTCTCACCAAGGAGCAGGCCGAACGGGCCGGCCGGCTGCTGGCCGAGAACATCGTGGTCAGCCTGCACGAGCACCCGGTGGTGTTCCCCAAGCAGGTGGAGCTCATCCGCGACTACAACCGGACCGCCCGCCAGCGCACCGGGTACGAAGGCCTCTCCCGCTCCGGGATGACGGCGGTGTTCGACAACTTCATGGACGGCACCGCCTGTGTCACGAGCCACGCCGGGTGGAAGTGGGACGACATCATCTACGACCTCGGCATGCGGCTGTCGGACGTCGCCCATCAGGACTACGTCAGGGTGGCGTACGGCGTCGACGACATCCTGGAGGCCCACGACAATGGCCGGCTCGCTCTCGTCCTCGGCCTGGAGGCGGCCACCCCTATCGAGAACGAGCTGGACCGCATCGACATCCTGTACGGCTTCGGTGTCCGGCAGATGGGCATCGCCTACTCCGAAGCCAACGGTCTTGGGAGTGGGCTGAAGGAAAGTCGCGACGGCGGCCTGACGGTCTTCGGCCGCCAGGCCGTGGAACGGATGAACAAGCTCGGCATCGCCATCGACGTCTCCCATTCCGGTGACCAGACCTGCCTCGACGTCTTCGAGACGAGCAGCAAGCCGGTCCTCATCACCCATGCGGGTGCCCGGGCGGTGTGGAACACGCCGCGCATGAAGCCCGACGAGGTGCTCGTGGGCTGTGTCGAGACCGGGGGCGTCCTGGGCCTGGAGGCCGCGCCACACACGACGCTCTCCGAGAAGCACCCGCAGCACTCGCTCGAGTCCGTGATGGACCACTTCGAGTACTGCGTGGACCTCATGGGCATCGAGCACGTGGCCTTCGGACCCGACACGCTGTTCGGCGATCACGTCGGCCTTCACAAGGTCTTCGCCGCCAACCTCGGGGTGCACCAGGCACACGGTCCGCGGTACGAAGAGGTCCCCTACGTCGCGGGGTTGGAAAGCCCGACGGAGAACTTCACCAACATCGTGGGCTGGCTGGTCAAGCACGGCTACAGCGACGAGGACATCGAGGCCGTCGTGGGCGGCAACATCCTGCGCGCGCTGCGCAAGATCTGGTGATCGAGGGGGCCGGGGGCGCTGACACCACTCACAGGCGGGGGGTGGAGGTGAGACCGACGTGCATGCTTGGAAGATCGCCGTTGCGGCCGCCGTCTTCTGGGGCGCCCTGTTAGCCGGGACCCCGGCTGCCGCTCAGGGCGAGCCCACGCTGAAAACGGCGACGGTCGACGTGGTGCCGGCCGCGGGCAGGCCTTCGGCTGACGTCCGCGAGGTGGTCTCACTCGACAACGTCGAGCGAGGTTCCACGATCGACAACACCCTGCCCGTTCTGAGTGGGGTGGAGGTCGCCGGTCTCACGATCACCGTGGACGGGCGGCAGGTCGAGCCTGACCGGCAGCGCAGCGCTGACGTCGAGACGCTGTCCTTCTCGGCGCCGTCTGCTGGCACGCTGCGCTACGAAGTCCACTACCGGGTCACCGGGCGCGACGGCGAGGCCCGGGTCCCGCTGGTCGTCCCCGGCTACACCGGTGCCGATGAGAAGACCGTCCAGTTCCGCTATCGCGTTCCCGACGGCTATTACCTGCAGCCGGACGCGTTTCCCGCGGCCTCCGGATCGACGGGCACGCTCGTGCGGGAACTTTCGGGCGTCCCGACCTTCATCGACTACGAAATCGGAAGGTCCGAGCCCAGCGTGCTGAACGTTTCGAACATCGCGGGAGGCGCGGTGATCGTTCTCATCGCGGCCCTCTCCGTCTTTGTGTTCCTGCGCGAAGCAAGGCCGTCGGAAGGAGGTACAGCCCGTGTTTGACCTCGGCGTCCCCTTCGGGCTCTTCATCATCTACACCGTACTGTGGATCACCGGGTACTTCCTCTGGGCGCACTTCCGCGGCGGCGAGGGGAGGCGAGACTAGATGTTCGCGTCGAGCCCGGCCTTCATCGGCCTCGTCATCACCTATTTCGGGATACTCATCGCCATCAGCGTGTGGTCGGGCATGAAGACCAAGGGCCTGACCGACTACCTCACCGCCAGTAGATCGATCGGCCCCGTCGTGGGCGGAGCCTCCCTGGCCGCGACACAGATGAGCGCCGGCACCTTCGTGGGAACGCTCGGCATCCACTACCTCACCGGTGCGAGCTTCGTGTGGCTGTGGCCCGGCCTGTGGCTCGGGTGGCTGGTGCAGGCGCTGTGGGTGGCCCCGAAATTCGCCAAGTTCGGCGGCAAGACCGTTCCCGAGTACGTACGGGCGCGGTACGGCAGCGCCGCCGCCAGCCACATCGCCGCACTGCTGATCCTCGTCGCCTACACCGTCTATCTCACCGCGCAGTACCAGGCGGGCGGAGCGATCTTCCAGGTGCTGTTCGGTCTCCCGTTCCTGTACGGGGTGCTCATCACGATCGGCGTGACGCTGCTCTTCGTGATCGTCGGGGGCATGCGGGCCACCGCCTACACCGACCTCCTCGACGCGCTCATCATGGCCGGCTGCTTCCTCGCCGCCATCCCCGTGGTCCTCATGCACCTGCCGGCCGACCAGATCGGTGGGATCGCCAGCGGGTTCGACCCCGCGCTCACCGGATGGTTCTACGGTCCCAAGGACCTCATCGGGTTCGCGCTCGCGTTCGGCCTCTCCATGGCCACCGCACCCTATGAGCTGGCACGGCTCTACACGATGCGCGACCTCAAGACCGTCCGTCTCGCCATCGGCTGGTCCTTCGTGTTCCAGGCGGTCGTCGGGCTGTCCGTGGCGTTCCTCGGAGTGGCCACCCGGTCGGTGTTCCCCTTCCTGCCCAACCCGGACACCGCGTCCAGCGTGCTCTCGGTCGAGATGCTGCCCCCGCTGGTCGGTGGGCTCGTGCTCATCGCCGTCATCGGCGCGATCTCGTCGACGGTGTCGGGCATCATGATCGTGTCCGCGTCGGCCCTGACGCACGACCTGCTCGGGGACGTCCTGCGGGTCTCCGACCGGACGCAACTCTGGCTCACGCGGTTCGCCGTGCTCGTCCTCGGCTGCGTCCCGGTGTTCCTCGCGCTGGAACAGCTCGACCTCGTGCAGTTCGTGGTCCTCCTGCAGGCGTCGCTCGTCGCCTCCTTCTTCTTCTCCACCGTCGTCATCGGGCTCAACTGGCGCGGGGCGACGGCGACCGGTGCGATCGCCTCCATGCTGGTCGGATTCGGCGTCGCGCTGGGGTGGGAGATCATCGGGAAGCCCTACGAGATCGATGCGGTGATCCCTGGCGTGCTCACCAGCGTGGCGACCTTCTTCGTCGTGAGCCGGTTCACGCGGCCGCCGGCCGCGGAGAACATCGGGCTGTTCTTCCCCGAGCAGAAGATGCGGGCGCGGGCGTACGCCACCGCAACGGCACAGGATCCAGCGGGGTGAGCCCGGGTGTCGGCGGGGTTCCAGGGCGCGGGGTTCCAGGGCAGGGTGGCGCTCGTCACCGGCGCGGCCAGCGGGATCGGCTACGCCGTGGCACGGTCGTTCCTGGAACGGGGCGCGCGCGTGGTGCTCGCAGATCTCCGGCTGGAGGGTGCGCGCCGGGCGGCGGACGAGCTCGGGGCGCCGGGCCGCACGCTGGCCGCTGAGCTCGACGTCCGGGACAGCCACGGCGTCTCGGAAGTCTTCGACGAGGCGTGGGCCGCGCACGGCACCGTCGACGTGCTCGTGAACTGCGCGGGTGTCTATCCCAGCCACCCGTTCCTGGAGATGGCGGAGTCCGAGTGGGATCGGGTGCTCGACACCAATCTGACGGGGCCCTTCCTCTGCACGCGCGCGTTCGCCGAACGATTGATCGGCGCCGGCCGCCCCGGTCGGGTCGTGAACATCTCGTCCGGCGCGGCGCGGCGCGCTCGGCCCGGAGCCCTGCACTACTGCACATCGAAGGCGGGGGTGGAGATGCTGACCAAGGCGCTAGCCCTGGAGTTGGCCGACCACCGCATCGCCGTCAACGCCGTCGCCCCCGGGTTCGTGCGGGTGGACAGCGCGGTGAACCCGCTGTCCACCCGGTACGTCGAAGCCATCTCGGGCGGCATCCCGCTGCGCCGCCCAGGCACCCCCGGCGACATCGCCTCAGCGGTGCTGTTCCTGGGCAGCGAGCAGGCCGAGTGGGTGACCGGCTCGGTGTTCACCGTCGACGGTGGATCCAGTGCCGGTGATCGGTCCCTGCCACCGAGTGCGTGACACCCCCGAGGAGGATGAGAGCCGATGAGGATCGTCTACGCGATACCCGGTCCGATGTCCCGGACGTCGCTCGGCCGCCGGGAGGTGGAACGGCGCGGCACGCTGCTGCAGGCCTGGGCGTCGCCGGGGACAGAGGTCGACATCCGGGATGCGCCACGGGGACCGGCGTCGATCGAGTCGGCCTACGAGGAGTACCTCTCCGTTCCCGAGAGCGCGCAGCTCGTGGTACGCGCCGAGGAGGAGGGGTATGACGCCGCGATTCTCGGCTGCTTCGGAGATCCAGGGCTCGACGCGCTGCGTGAGGTGACGAGCCGGATGGCCGTCGTAGGGCCCGGAGAGGCCGCCTTCCACCTGGCCGCCATGCTCGGGGAGCGGTTCGGGATCGTGACCGTGACCCAGGGCGTGGTCAACCCGCTTCGACACCTCGTCGCCCGCTGTGGTCTCGCCGGCAGGCTTGCGGGTGTCACTGTCGTGGACACCCCCGTGCTCGACCTCGCCGAGGACACCGCGAAGACCCTGGGCCGCATGGGCGAAGCGGGGCGGCGGCTGGTCGCGGAGCGCGACGCCGACGTGATCGTGCTCGGCTGCATGAGCATGGCGTTCCTGGACGTGACGGCCGATCTCGAGGCGGAGCTTGGTGTCCCGGTCGTCAACCCGGCGAAGGCAGCGCTCAGGACCGCCGAAGCACTCGTCGGGTGTGGACTGCGGCACAGCAAGCGCGCCTACCCGCGCCCGGCCAAGCTCGACCGCGGCACCGCCTCGACCATCGCAGAACTCCACCTGAGCTGAGATGGGCTTCACACTCGTCGCCGGAGGCGACGTGATGCTCACGTCGGCCCCGTCCTCGCCGTGCTTCGCCGATGTTGCCGAGGTGTTCCGTGGCGGGGATGCGGCGTTTGTGAATCTGGAGTTGCCGTTGACGCGGTCGAGAGCCGCCGCGGACAAGATGATCCGTTTCCGCGCTGACCCCGATCGTGCCGCCGATCTCGCCGCGGCGCACATCACGGTGGCGACCGTCGCCAACAACCACGCGTTCGACTACGGCCCGCAGGGCCTGTCCGACACGCTCGCCGCTCTACGCGCCCACGGCGTCCGGGCCGTCGGCGCCGGGGACGACCTCGACGCCGCTCTCGCGCCATGCTTCGTCGACGCCGGCGGCGTACGGATGGCGCTGCTGGGGATCACGAGCACGCTGCCCAACGGCTGCGGTGCGGGGGTGGACCGGCCCGGGGTCGCACCCGTGCGCGTCCTGTCGCGTTTCGTCGTCGACCCGGTGACGATCGACGAGGATCCCGGCATCTCGCCGCTCGTCGAAACCACGGCCGTGGGCGAGGACGTGCGTGCTGTGACACGAGCGGTCGAACGCGCGAAACGGCACGCGGACGCCGTGGTCGTCGCCTGCCACTGGGGTGTCCCGTACGGCTGGGTGGCTCAGTACCAGGGGGAGCTCGCCACCTACCAGCAGCCGCTCGGACGTGCCCTCATCGACGCCGGAGCCGACGCCGTGATCGGCCACCACCCCCACGTCCTGCACGGCGTGGAGATGCACCGGGGCAGACCCATCTTCTACAGCGTCGGGAACCTGCTGTTCCACGCGTTCCCTCGAGGGGCCGTGGGCCGCAGCGAGCCACTGTATTCCCTGGCCTCGCTGCACGGCGAGATCAACCGCTACGGCGCGATCGCCAGGCTCCACTGGGACGGGGTGGTCCGCCCCGCGCCATCGAACTGCTCCCGACGTGGATGAACGAGGCGGGCGAGCCGGAGCTGGCCGACGACAGGCAGGCGGAGGTCGCCATCCAGCGGGTCCGCAAGCTCAGCGCGAAGTTCCCGAGCACCCGAATTGCCGTGCGCGAGGCCGGGCGACGGGGCATCGCGGTGATCGACGAAGGAGGCGGCCGATGACAGGACTGCACCTCGGCGTGGCGTTGCCGAACTACGGCGAGCAGGCCGGTCCAAGCGATCTTGTCGAAGCCCTGGAAGCCGCCGAGGCCGCCGGGGTCGACTCAGCGTGGGTCACCGATCATGTCGCGGTCGACGAGGCCGCGGCGCCGGTGTACGGCAACATCACCGAGGCCCTGGTCACCCTCGGCTTCGCGATCGGAAACACCAAGCGCCTGCGGCTGGGGACCTCCGCGCTGGTCGTCCCGCAGCGGGAGCCGGTTCTGACCCTCAAGCAGCTGGTGTCTCTCGACTACCTTTCCGGTGGCCGCATCATCACGGTCGTCGCGGCCGGGTGGCTGAAGGACGAGTTCGAGCTGCTCGGCGCGTCCTTCGCCGACCGAGGTCGCCGCCTCGACAGCTGGCTCGACCTGGTTCGCGGCGTCCAGGAGGCGGGACCTGGCCCCGTCACCTACTCAGGAATCGTCGACATGGATCGGATGTGGCTCTCGCCGCCACCGGCTCGGGTCGGTGGGTTGGAGCTGTGGGGAGCCGGCGGGTCCGGGGCGGCGTTGCGGCGAGCAGCCCGTCTTGGCACGTGGAACCCAGTGGCCCACACGCCGGACGGCATCGCGCGGGCGGCGCAGACCCTGCGAAGACACCGGCCCGACGCCGCCATCGTGCACCGCATCGGCGTGAGCTTCGCGCAGCGCGGCAACGACGACGGCCTCGACGAGCGGGGCCGGCCCGGCATCGCAGGTCCACCCGACTGGATCGCGTCCAAGCTCACGGCACACGTCGAGGCGGGCTGCACCGGCTTCATCATCCAGCTCGACATCCACCGGCCCGGCCTGCCTGAGCGCGTCGAACGGTTCGCCGAGGAAGTGTGGCCGGAAGTGCTCTCCCGGGGAGGTGGCGTGTGAGGGTCTACCTCCATCGCCGTCCCGGCGAGGCCGACGTTCAGGAGGTCCCCGCACCGCAACCCTCGCCGGGAGAGATCAGGTTGCGGGTCTCGGCCGCGGGCCTCAACCACCTGGACGTGTTCGCCCGCCACGCAGTGACGGGGCCGGGCATCCGGGCCCACAGGTTCCCGCACGTGTCCGGATGTGACGTCGCAGGCGTCGTCGACGCGGCAGGTCCTGGTGTCGAGGCCTGGCGGCCTGGCGACCGGGTCGTGGTCTATCCAGGGATCGGCTGCGGGTCGTGTGAATTCTGCCGCAGGGGCGACACGTCCAGGTGCCCTGCGTACCGCATCTGGGGCGAGCAGACCTGGGGAGGGCTCGCCGAGTACGCCGTGGCGCCCGCGGACAACCTGATGGCCGTGCCCGCAGGCTTCGACCTCGGCATTGAGGCTGCCGCGCCGGTCGCCTACACGACCGCCTGGCAGGCGCTCGTCACCGCCGGCGGGCTGCGCGCCGGCGAGACCGTGCTGATCGTCGGGATCGGCGGAGGGGTCGCGACGGCCGCACTGACGATCGCACGTCATGCCGGGGCGCGGGTCCTCGTGACCAGCGGGCAGGACCGGAAGCTCGAAAGAGCCGCCGCCGTGGGCGCCGAGTCCGGTGTCAACCACGCCCGGCACCCCTTCGATACCTGGGTACGCGATCAGACCAGGGGCAGAGGGGTCGACCTCGTACTCGACAGCGTGGGCGCGGCGACCTGGCGGCAGAGTATCCGCAGCCTCGCGCCGGGCGGCCGGATGTGCGTGTGCGGGGCGACATCAGGGGACCGGCCAGATATCTCGATCCGCGAGCTCTACCAGGCCCACCGCTGCATCATCGGGGCTCCGCTCGGCGGACGGCCGACCTTCGACACCGTGATGGGCCTCGTCTTCGCCGGTGCGCTGCGCCCGGTCGTCGACGCCGTATACCCCCTTACGGAGATCGAGGAGGCGTTGTCCAGGCTCGAGGAGTCCCAGCAGTTCGGCAAGATCGTGATAACACCCTAGTCATCCTGCCACCGCCACAAGCCTGTCCACCAACCCCTGCCAATCCAGCGTGACCAGGCCGTCGGGTGCCCTCGTCACGGTGTGTTCGGGATCAAGGAAGGTGACTCCCCACTCGGCGAGCACCCTGCGGCTGGTCGAGTAGGACGGGTGCTTGCGGAGCGCAGCCTTGACGCAGGGGGCGGCGATGATCGGTACCCCCTCCCCCAGCAACTCATGGAGCACCCCGAGGGCCAGTGTGTCGCTGATCCCGGCGGCCCACTTGTTGAGCGTGTTGAAGCTGAGCGGGGCGGCGACCAAGCCGTCTGCCGCAGGGAGCGGGTCCTCCCCACCCAGTAGCCGCGGCTCGACGCGCACGGGGCGCCCGGCCGCGGTCGCAAGCTCGGCGCGGTCGACCCACGTGGCAGCGACCGGTGTCAGGATCGGGCACGGGCTCCACCGTCGCGCCTGCAGCAGCGCCTAGAGGTCCGCCAGCCGCAGGATGGGCGGGGCGGCTGAGCTGACGATGTAGGCGACGCCGCTTGCGCCCAAGACAGCACCCCGGACTGATCGGTTCATCTTCGCGCCGCTTATCCGGCCTGGCCCCCATTGTGGCCGACCTCGCGGCGTCGGTGACGGCGGCTCCTGTCCGACGGCCCACCTGCCAACGACTGGCCGATCGCGATGCTGCCCGAGCGCGTGCTCGCTAGCCTGCCCAGCATGACGAGGATGTTCGTGGCTGCTGGCGGCGGAGGTGATGCGCTGGCCGCCGCGATCCTGCACGCTGCGGCCCGACCGCCGGCTGGGAGGGCGGTGATCGCGACCTATGCGTGGGATCGCCTGCTGGTGGACCCGCTGCCGGTCCGCGTGGTGCAGAGTCGTTCACCGGCCTGCAGCAGATGGGCTCGCGTACCTGGCTGGTGACCGGGCGATCCCGGGCCATTGCCCCCGCTGGGTCGACGCTGCCGCGGCTTGCCGCCCAGTTGTCGGCCGACCTTGTGCTGCTGGACCCCCACGGCGGGGGTCGCGCAATGGCCGGTCAGCTGCGCGAAGCTGTGAAGGTGTTCGCCCCGGATCGCGTCGAGGTGGTCGACGTGGGCGGAGATGTGCTGGCCCGTGGCGACGAACCCGAGCTGAAGAGCCCGCTGGCGGATGCACTTGTGCTGGCTGCCTGCGCCAACTTGCCGGTGCCGACTGATGTGGTGGTCACCGGGCTCGGGCTGGACGGGGAACTACCCATCGGTTACGCACGGGAACGTCTAACGACCGCGGGCGGAGGTATCGACGCGGTGTTGCGGCCCCAGCACGTCGATCCGCTCGCAGCGGTGTTCGACTGGCATCCGTCGGAGGCCACCGGGATGCTGGTCGCGGCTATCGGCGGGGCGCGAGGCGTAGTCGAGGTCCGAGATGCTGGAACGCCGATCGTGTTGGAGGAGACCAGCGCCGAAGTGTGGCGGTGCGCCCATCACGAGTTGTTCACGCAGAGCCTGCTCGCGCCGAGGATGGCCGCGACATCGTCGCTCGCCGAAGTGGAGCAGGTGGTACGGGATGTGTGCGGGTTTTGTGAGATCGACTACGAGCGGGCCAAGGCGAGCAAGCTGGCCACCCGGCCTCGGATGGCAGCGGATATCGAGGAGGTTGAGCAGCGGCTGGCCGTCTTCGAAAGGGCGACCGCTTCTCGCGGCGCGGACTTCGTGACCTTCCGGCGTCTCACCGAAGCCGTCGGGACACCAGCCGGGGGGTACGAGCAGCTGCGCGCCTACCTCATCCAGCGCCGGCCGCGACGATACGTCGCCCCGCTCTGGTCGATCCACGACCACCACCCGGATTGACGGCTCTGCTGTTGAATATCCCGGTACGTAAGCCCAATCTATCGGGGTCTGCTTGATTACGCAGCGACCGCGGAAAGGATCCACTACCGGTGTCAGAAGGACGGGCCAGCGGCAAACGTCGCGATGGGTCGGCGTATCGCCCACTACCGCAAGCTGCGCCGGCTCATCATCCTGGAGCGCATGGACGTCCCCCCTGATCTACCCGAACGCATCGGCGCTCTGGCCGACGTCCTGGCACATCAGGGGGAGCTCAGCGATCCACGATGGCGGCGGGCGCTGCACCAGGTACCCCGGCACCTGTTCGTTCCTGCGGTCGCATGGGCGGACCCTGACGGTCCCGCTTCGCCTTACCCGGTCCATCGTGTCGCAAATCCCGCAGCATGGTGGGGTGCAGTGTACTCCGACGCATCCCTGGTAACCCAGTTCCACGACGGCAGGGCCGACGTTGTGAGCGGACGTGGGATCGCATCGTCGTCGTGCTCCGCACCGGGCGTGGTGGTCACGTTCCTCGAGCACCTTGACCTTCACCGGCACCAAGCGGTACTAGAGATCGGCACCGGCACCGGATGGACCGCCGCCCTACTGTCCTGGAGGGTCGGCGAGCACGGCGTCACGTCTGTCGAGGTTGACCCTGCCCTGTCCGAGCAGGCCGCGAAGAACATCGGCTCGTCCGGCTACACACCTCGCTTGGTGGTCGGGGACGGGGCGGATGGCCACCCCGATGGCGCCCCGTACGACCGGGTGCACGCGACGTGCGCGGTCGCCTCGGTCCCGTACGCATGGGTGAGCCAGACCCGCCCAGGCGGTGTGATCGTCGTCCCGTTCAGTCCCGGCTTCGGGTACGGACACCTCGTCCGCCTCGATGTCCAGGGCGACGGCAGCGCTGTTGGCCGCTTCCTCGGCGCTGCCGGCTTCATGTTCCTGCGGTCTCACCGGCCGGCGGACGGGGCGGCGTTCGACTGGGTGCACGACGGCGACGACCCGGCTGAATCGCTCACCCGGATCGATCCCCGCACCATCGCCTACGCACCCGGTGGGGCCAGTGTCGCCATCTCGGCACTGGTCGGCGGCGTACAGGGCCGCATCTATCACGACACCGACGGCGGGTCAGGCGAAGCTACCTTCTGGGTGCTCGACAACAGCGGGCATCACGGGTCGTGGGCGTCGGTGGACTACGAACCCGGCAAGGGCGAGTACCTGGTGCACCAGATCGGGCCGCGCCGGCTGTGGGACGAGGTGTCCGACGCCTACTTCCGGTGGTGCTCGTGGGGGCGGCCTGCGAGGGAACGGTTCGGCCTCACCGTCAACCCGTCCGGGCAGTGCACGTGGCTGGACCATCCGGACAACGTGATCTAGGCCGAAGTTACGTGGCCTCCAGCTGGGCGAGAAACTCACCGGCACCGTAGGCGGCGTCACCGTAGACGGCCAGCCGCCGCCGCTCGGCCGCCCCGACCGGCTCGCCGTCGGCCTGGTCGACGGGCTCGCCCGCGTCGGCGTCGCTGGTGTCTGGTGCGTCCTGCGCGCCGGAGTCGACGTCGTGGGCGAGCAGCGCACCGGCCGCGGCGGCGTCGCCGGTATTGCCGGCGGTGACCGTCGTGGCGGTGACGATCTCGGAGTCCGGGTCGATGGCAACGTGCCCCTTGCGGGGGTAGCAGAACATCCCCCACCGTCCCGAGCTGTGGAAACGCAGAACTGGTCATCCAGGAGAACATCCAACTCGGCCACGCCTTACCCTTCGCTCACGGTGAAGGTGCCGCCGCCGAGTCAGACGTAGACTTGGACCTCCAGTGCCGCCCCTTCAGCTGTGCGCTCGACTTCGTGCTCCACCTCATGCTCGACCTCGTCGATCCGACCCGCCGAGCGGACGTCGTCCTCGGCCAGCACGAACCGCTCCAGCGCCTGGTTGGTGCCGCGGACGGTGACCTTCCGGACGCCGGTGCGCATCGACAGCCGGGCCTGCGACTTGGCCTTGCGGACCCCGGCGATCACCTCCGAGGCGGCGGCGAGCACCAGCGGGTCCCCCTTGCCGGCCAGCTCGCGCAGCTCCTGTGGGTCCGGCCAGGGGGCCCGGTGCACCGACCCGGGCTGCCACCACGACCAGACCTCCTCGGTGGCGAACGGCAGCACCGGGGCGAACAGCCGCAGCAACACCGACAGCGCGGCGGCCAGCGCGGCCCGGGCCGACTCGGCCGCCTCCTCGCCGCCCTCGCCGTAGGCCCGGTCCTTGACCAGCTCCAGGTAGTCGTCGCAAAAACTCCAGAAGAACCGCTCGGTGGCCTCCAGCGCCGTGGTGTAGTCGAAGGCCTCGAACGCCGCCGTGGCGGTGTCGACGACGCCGGCGAGCTCGACGAGCATCGCCCGGTCGAGCGGCCGGCTCACGCCGTGGGGCCGGTTCGCCGCGACGGCCTCTCGACCGGGCGCCGACCCGGCCGTGCTCAACACGAACCTGCTCGCGTTGAGGATCTTGATGGCCAGGCGCCGGCCGATGCGCATCTGCCCGACGTCGAACGCCGTGTCCGTGCCGGGTCGCCCGCTGGCCGCCCAGTACCGCACGGCGTCCGCCCCGTGCAGCTCGAGCAGCCCCTTAGGGGTGACGACGTTGTCCTTGGACTTCGACATCTTCTTGCGGTCCGGGTCGAGGATCCACCCCGAGATCGCGGCGTGCCGCCAGGGCAGCACCCCGTGCTCGGCGTGCGAGCGCACCACGGAGGCGAACAGCCAGGTCCGGATGATCTCGTGGGCCTGCGGCCGCACGTCCATCGGGAACACCCGGGCGAACAGGTCGTCGTCGGTGCACCAGCGCCCCGCGATCTGCGGGGTGAGGGACGAGGTGGCCCAGGTGTCCATGACGTCCGGGTCGCCGACGAAACCGCCGGGCATGCCGCGCTGCTCCTCGGTGTACCCGTCGGGGACGTCGGCACTCGGGTCGACCGGTAGTGCCTGCTCGGACGGCACCAGCGGCTGCTCGTAGCGCGGGTTACCGTCTGCGTCCAGCGTGTACCACACCGGGATCGGCACACCGAAGAACCGCTGCCGGCTGATCAGCCAGTCGCCGTTGAGCCCGCCCACCCAGTTCTCGTAGCGGATCCGCATGTGCTCCGGGTGCCAGGCCAGCTCCTGGCCGCGCTGCAGCAGTGCGGCGCGCAGCGCGTCGTCCCGGCCGCCGTTGCGCAGGTACCACTGCCGGGTGGTGACGATCTCGAGCGGCCGGTCACCCTTTTCGTAGAACTTCACCCAGTGCATGACCTGCCGCGGCTCGCCCTCGAGCTCGCCCCGCCCGCGCAGCAGCTCCACGATCCGCTCGCGGGCGGTGTGGGGCGTGCACCCGGCCAGCCGCGCGTAGGACTCCCGAGCCGGCGCAGAGTCCAGTCCTGGCGGCGGATCGGCGACGAACCGGCCGTCCCAGCCGATCACCGGCCGGGTGAGCAGCCGTAGCTCGCGCCACCACACGACGTCCGTGGTGTCGCCGAAGGTGCAGACCATCGCGATTCCGGACCCCTTCTCCGGGTCGGCCAGCGGGTGCGCCACGATCGGCACGGCCACCTCGAACACCGGCGTGCGTGCGGTCGAGCCGAACAGCGACCGGTAGCGCTCGTCGTTCGGGTGCGCGACCAGCGCCACGCATGCCGGCAGCAGCTCCGGGCGGGTGGTCGCGACCACCACATCTTGGCCGTTCGCCGCGTGGAAGACGACATGGTGGTAGGCGCCGGGGCGTTCCCGGTCCTCCAGCTCGGCCTGCGCGACCGCGGTGCGGAAGGTGACGTCCCACAGCGTGGGTGCCTCCGCGAGGTAGGCCTCCCCGCGGAAGAGGTTGCGCAGGAAGACCCGCTGCGAGACGGCACGCGCGGCCTCGTCGATGGTCTGGTAGGTCATCGTCCAGTCGACGGATAGGCCGAGGTAACGCCACAGGTCCTCGAAGGCCTTCTCGTCCTCGACGGTCAGCCGCTCGCACAATTCGATGAAGGTGCGGCGAGAGACCGGCAGCTGCTCCTGGCCGGAGCGCTCGGGTGGCTCGAAGCCCGGCTCGTACGGCAGCGCCGGGTCGCAGCGGACGCCGTAGTAGTTCTGCACCCGACGCTCGGTCGGCAGGCCGTTGTCGTCCCACCCCATCGGGTAGAAGACCTCCTTGCCCCGCATCCGCTGGAACCGCGCGACCGTGTCGGTGTGGGTGTAGGAGAAGACATGGCCAACGTGGAGGGATCCGCTCACGGTCGGGGGTGGGGTGTCGATGGCGAATACCTGCTCGCGCTTCTTCGTGCGGTCGAACCGGTACAGGCCCGCGGCCTCCCAGCGCCGGGACCACTTCTCCTCCAGCCCGTCCAGCGAGGGCTTCTCCGGGGGGCCCACGGGCTGCGCGTCCAGTGTCATACCGCAAGATCCTACTCAGCCCCGCCGGCACGCTGCTTCACTGCGGTCTTGTGCCCTGGTACGGATCGGTCGTTGACTGTGACGTTGTCACTCTGTCACGCACCTTGAGGTGGTGTCCGGATTCCGGGCGAACGAGTGGGCGGCGGTTCCGGCTTCGTGGGTCAGGCCATGCGGTGGCGAGGACAGTCTCGTGCTGTTCGACCGGGCCGAGTGCGGGAGCGTGGTGGGTGCGGGGTTGGCGGGGTGAGTCGAGCAGGGATCGGCGGAGGTCTTAAAGGAGGCGTTGCCCGGTGGGGTTATGCTGAGGCCATGCCAACCAGCCGAGGCCCAGGCCAGCACGGGCCCAGACGAGGCTGAGGCAGGAGGTCTCGCGGGTAGCCAGGCGATCACCTGGGCGCGCCAGCGAGTCTGGCAACAACTGCGCTCGACTAAAGGTACGTTACTCGCTGGTATCGATCATCGTAGCGTCGCCCAAGAGCCGGTGAGTGCCGGATCCGCCTGCGCCCGTGGGTTGAAGGCGAGGGGGCATCGGCCCTGTGGCGGACCCCGGCGCTGGGGGGCGTCCGTCGACCAGCCGTGGGCCGCCGCCGTCGTCGTGGTCGGCTGATTCAGGGCACGAGCGACCGATCGCCAGCGTTGAGCTCGCCGATAAGGGTTAAGTGCGGCTGCAGGGCCTTGATACCCAGCCAGCGGGCGATCTCGGCTCCGAGCAGGTCGGCGAAGCGCACCACACGGACGTGCGAGTGTGCATGCAGGAGCACCAGGGTCGCCAGTATCGGCTG
>JBOHCZ010000277.1:0-3179 GCA_050699195.1 Streptomycetales bacterium | reverse complement strand
AAGAGGTTGAACACCGCGGCGGCCTTCATGTCGACCTTGCCGAGGAGCATGACCCCGTTGAGGAACAGCACGGCGCCGACGTAGAGCAATCCGACAGCTCCCACGAGTGGCACACCTCCTGTGTTGCCGTGAAACTGCTGCGAATCTGTTGTGAAACTGCTGTGCAAGGGTCGTCACGCCCCCCGTAGCGGGAGGGTCAGGGACGTGGTAGGCGAGTCAACGCCGGGTGCGGTCGTGGTACGGGCTGCCTGGTGCGCCGCGGCGGCTGTTCGGACACGACCTCGGGTGACTCCCGGCTCCGCTCCTCCCCGTCCAGGAGGGTCCCAAGCGTTCCCGGCGTCCGGGACAGGAACGGGGGAGAGAAGGCACGGCGAGCGGGACGGGAGCACGTGGGGCAGTCGAGTGAGCCCGGGGCCGTGCCCATCGCCCTGTGGACGTCGAACCGCCCGCAATCAGGACACGAATACTCATAGAGTGCCACCGCGCGCCTCCCCCTCGTGATCGTGCGCGCTACGGCGACCTAGCGTCCTCCGACGCCCGGCCCGAGGGTGTGAGCGTTTCTCCGAACCAGGGTGCTGTCAAGCCCTCGGCAGGGAGGCGGGATGCCGGGCAGAGCGGGCGCCCGGCACGATGAGAGCTGTGAATAGTTTCCAAAGAAACAATAAGCGATCGAGATATCTCCGACAGGGGTATCAGGTGTCGAGGCAATATGGCTGCCGTCAGGCGGGGAGTATGTCCCGCGTTCCTGGGCATCACCACCACAGGTTGCGGGCTGGCGTGCGCAGCCAACTGGCCTGGCACGGGTGACCGACGTTGGGATTGGGAGAGGTGTGTGGTGAGCTCCGGACCTGACGCCCACGTCCATGATCGAGTCGTGCTCGACGAGATCGAGCTCTACGGTGAGTTGAACATCGCGGCCGCCGCCAACGACCGGCCGCTGACCCAGGACGAGATCGACGCCGTGCTCGGCGTCGAGCCGGGTCCCGAGAGCTGAGCATCACCGGCGACGGCGCGTCGGAAAGGCGCACGTTGGGGGCGGCCGCTGGGCCGCCATCTCCTACCCATACGATCCTGCCGTCTGACCCCATCCAACGGAGGGTCCCGTGCGACTGCCGCTGACTCCCCGCGACACGAGCTTCTACGAGATGTTCGCCACCTCGGCCAACAATCTGGTGACCGGAGCGAAGCTGCTCACCGAGATGCTGGGTGCCGAGTCGGCGCAGCGCCCGGAAATCGCCGTGCGCATGCGCGCGGCGGAGCACGCCGGCGACGACGCCACGCACGCCATCTTCAAGCACCTCAACACGACGTTCATCACACCCTTCGACCGCGAGGACATCTACCGTCTCGCCGCGAGCCTCGACGACGTGATGGACTACATGGAGGCCGCTGCCGATCTCGTCGTGCTCTACCACATCGACGACCTGCCCCACGGAGTGGCGGACCAGGTCGAGGTGCTCGAGCGGGCGGCGGAGCTGACGGCCGAGGCGATGCCGCGGCTGCGGACGATGCGCGATCTCACCGAGTACTGGATCGAGATCAACCGCCTCGAGAACCAGGCCGATCAGGTCTACCGGAAGATGCTGGGGCACCTCTTCAGTGGCGAGTACGACGCCCTGACGGTGCTCAAGCTCAAGGAGGTCGTCGATCAGCTCGAATCGGCGGCCGATGCCTTCGAGCACGTCGCCAACACCATCGAGACCATCGCAGTCAAGGAGTCCTGACCCGCCGCCACTGGCCGGCTGCACGACCCGCACGAGGCCGCGCCACGCGTACTACGTCCGATCAGCCGAAGCGGCCCGAGATGTAGTCCTCCGTACGGGTGTCCGCCGGGTTCGTGAAGATCTTGCCGGTCACGTCGTACTCCACGAGCCGGCCGTGTCGCTCGCCCGCCTCGTCGACGTCGGCGGTGAGGAACGCGGTGCGATCCGAGACCCGCGCCGCCTGCTGCATATTGTGGGTCACGATCACGATGGTGTACTCGTGCGCCAGCCCCTGCATGAGGTCCTCGATCTTGGCGGTGGCGAGCGGGTCGAGCGCGGAGCACGGCTCGTCCATCAGGATCACCTCGGGCCGGACGGCGATGGTGCGCGCGATGCAGAGCCGCTGCTGCTGGCCGCCGGAGAGCGAGAGCGCGCTCTCGCCCAGCTTGTCCTTGACCTCGTCCCACAGCGCGGCCGCGGTGAGCGCGTCCTCGACCAGGTCGTCCATGGACGCGACCCGCATCCCGTTCACGCGCGGGCCGTACGCGACGTTGTCGTAGATCGATTTGGGGAACGGGTTGGGCTTCTGGAACACCATCCCGATCCGGCGGCGCACCTCGATCGGGTCGACGTGCTCGCCGTAGAGGTCCTCGCCGTGATAGGTCAGCCGGCCCTCGACCCTGGCGTGCGGGATGAGGTCGTTCATCCGGTTGAGGCAGCGCAGCACGGTGCTCTTGCCACACCCGGAGGGGCCGATCATCGCGGTGATCTCCCGGTACCCGATGGGGAAGGTCACGCCCCGCACCGCCTGGTAGGCGCCGTACCAGACGGACAGGTCGGCGACGTCGATGACGGGGTCGACCTCGGGGGGTACGGCCCGGTGGCGGGTGCCGACCCGTGGGGCCCGTACCGGGGTCTCCGCTCCTGACCGTTCCGGAGTCAGTGTGGGGGAGACGGTGTGCTCAGGCACGGTTCTCACCAGCGCTTCCGGTAGTGGTTGCGGATCCAGATGGCGAGGGCGTTCATGGCGAGCAGGAGGCCGAGCATCACAACGATGGTGGCCGCCGCGAGGACCCGGAACTCGTCTTGCGACTGGGCGGTCCAGTTGAAGATCTGGATGGGCAGCACGGCGAAGCGGCTCAGCATGCCTTCGGGGTTGAAGGTGATGAAGCTCAGGCCCCCGATGAGCAGCAGCGGAGCGGCCTCGCCGATCGCCCGCGACAGCGCGAGGATGGTGCCGGTCGCGATGCCGGGCACGGACGCCGGCAGCACCTGCCGCCAGATCGTCTGCCAGCGTGTGGCGCCCAGCGCGAAGGAGCCGAACCTGATGGAGTTCGGCACCGCGCGGATCGCCTCCCGGGAGGCGATGATCACGATCGGAAGGACCAGCAGGCTCAGCGTCAGCGCGGCGGTGAGCACCGTGAAGCCGAAGCCGATGCCGCGCGCGATGATCCCCAGGCCGAGGATGCCGTACAC
>JBOHCZ010000276.1:0-14553 GCA_050699195.1 Streptomycetales bacterium | reverse complement strand
GCTCCCCAGCTGGTGGCCGCACTCGACGTCGTCGGGTGCGGCCGCCGGCTGCGATCACCCCGGTCAGCCGTGCTGGAGATCGGCGACGGAGATGTGCGGCGCCAGCGGCCGGATCACCTCCCGGATGCCGTGGAGGTGCCGCCCGTTGGTCCCCCGGGGTCGGCCTACCCGATGAACGAGGCTCCGGAGTGGATTGTCCTTGACAGGACAGCCCGTTCGTTCGAACATATGTTCGAAGCAAAGGTCTGGTGCGAGACGCTCAGACCGTTGCCGGGGCGACGGACGTCCCGTCCGGGTGGTGTGGCTCTCGACCCCCACATCCCCGGGCGGGGCTGCCGGGCCGGCCGGAGCGAGGGGAAGCGCTTCGGCCGGCCCGGCACCGCCGCTCGACCGCCGCCTTCCCCCGGCGTTGGACGCGTCGCTGCCGTGACGCGGTGGCCACGAGGAGAGGGGAGCGCGGAAGATGCGACGTTACGCCGATCGGGTGGAGGTTCTGCGCCGGGGCGAGGAGCCCGCTCACTTTCTGTGGCGGGGCCGGCTCTACGCCGTACGAGGGGTGCTCGCGCACTGGGTCGAGACCGGCCCGTGGTGGGGGTCTGCCCCGGTCCGCGCCCTGCTCACCGCGGACGACCCGCCGCCCGGCGCCGATCGGCACACCCGCGGGCCGGATCAGGCCGGCGGAGGGACGGTCCTCGACGTCGACGACAGCGATCGGGAGCTGTGGCGGGTCGAAGCCGCCCCCGGGCGGATGGGCGATCCCGGGGTCTACGACCTGTGCTTCAACTGGTCGGCAGGGGCCTGGACCCTCGTGCGGACCTTCGACTGAAGGGAACGGTGATGGCTGTCCACACCAGCACGGCGGCGTACCGCCCACGCCGGGGGCCCGTCGCCTCGGCAGCACTCGACCTCCTCGCCCTCGCCCGCCACGGGCTCGCGGAGGCCACCTCCACCAGGAGGGCGGAGGAGCGCTATGCCGCTGCCCATCTCGCCGCACTGCGCGCCGCGGCGGCGGTGCTTGCCGCCCGGGCGTGTCCCGACGACGGCACCACCAGGCGGCGGCCACGCAGCGTATGGGCGCTCCTCCCTGGAGTGGCACCCGAGTTGACGGAGTGGGGGGCGTTCTTCGCCGCAGGGGCCCGTAAGCGGGCCGCGGCCGAGGCCGGGCTAAGCCACGCGGTCACCACCCGCGAGGCCGACGACTTGCTCCGGGAGGTCGAGTCCTTCCTCGCCCTCGTGGAGGGCACGCTCGGCCTGCCCCATCAGCCTGCTCTTCCACAGCGCCGGCCCTGGCCGGCTGGGACCCGCCGGCTGTCATGAGCGATCGGTTCGTCCACCTGCACGTCGCGTCCGGATACTCGCTGCGATACGGGGCGTCCCACCCTGGTGCCCTCGTCGAGCGGGCCGCCGACCACGGCATGGGCGCTCTCGCGCTGACCGACCGCGACGGGGTCTACGGTGCCGTGAAGTTCGTCAAGGCGTGCATGGCAGCCGACATCCGGCCGATCCTCGGTGTCGACCTCGCCGTCATGCCGGTCTGCGTGCCCGAGTCAGGGGCTGGGTACCGGCCGGGCCGTCGCACCCCCGCCCGGGGGGGTGCGACGGTCGACCCCCGCCATCCCCGGGTCACTCTCCTCGCCCAGGACCCCGGGGGGTGGGCGGCCCTGTGCCGGCTCGTGAGCTCCACCCATCTCGCAGGCGAGCGCGGCAAGCCCGTGACGACGGTCGACCTCGTTGCTGATCATGCCGGGTCCGGCGGGGTGTTCGTACTTCTCGGCCCCGATTCCGAGGTCGGCCGGGCGCTCGCCGTCCGCCGCCCCGACCTCGCCCGAGCGGCGCTGCACCGCTGGTGCGAGGCCGTCGCCGCCGAGGATCTGCTCATCGAGGTGGTTTCCCACCGCGGTCCGGGGGAGGGCCGGTACTCCAGCGCACACGCCGCCCGGATGTTCCGCTTCGCCCAAGGGGAGCACCTCACGGCGGTCCTCACCAACGCCGTCCGCTACGCCGACCGTTCCGGCGGTCCGGTCGCCGACGTGCTGGACGCCGCCCGACAGCTGGTCACGCTCGATATCCGCCAGGTCGACCGGGTCAACGCCGAGGGGCACCTCAAGTCCGGCAAGGAGATGGCCGACATCGCGGAGGAGATCACCCGGCTCTCCGGTGAGAGGGAGGCCCTGCCCGCCGGCGGGTCCGGCGGCGGGCAGGGCACCGGGTCCGGCCTCCTCGCAGCCACCCGCCGGGTCGCCGAGCGATGTGCCCTCGATCCGCGTGGCGGCCTCGGCATCGGTGTGCCGCACTTTCCTGAGCTCGACGTCGTCCTCGGCGCCACCGGGCGCCCTCCCGCTGCGGCCCTGCGAGAGCGCTGCGAGGCCGGGCTCACCTGGCGCGGCCTCCCGCACAGCCGTGCGGTGGTCGACCGGCTCGAGCACGAGCTCGCGATCATCGAAGGTCTGGGCTACCCCTCGTACTTCCTCACCGTGGCTGACGTCGTGGCGCTCATTCGTGACATGGGGGTACGGTGCGCCGCACGGGGCTCGGGGGCCGGCAGCCTCGTCAACTACCTGCTCGGAGTCTCCGGCGTCGACCCTCTCGCGCACGGCCTGCTCATGGAGCGCTTCCTTTCCCCGCTCCGGGAGGCGCTTCCCGACATCGACGTCGACGTGGAGTCCGCGCGGCGTACGGAGATCTACGAGCGGATCCTCGAGCGGTACGGCGTTGAGCGCTGCTCGTGCCTGTCGATGATGGACACCTACCGCGCGCGCCACGCGATCCGTGACGTCGGCGCTGCGCTCGGCATGCCGCCCGCCGAGATCGACAGCATCGCCAAGGCGTTCCCGCACATCCGGGCCCAAAACGTCCGGGCCGCTCTGCGCGAGCTGCCGGAGCTGCGCGCAAGCGGCATCGGCGAGGCACGCTTCGACGTGTTCTTCCGGCTCGTCGAGCGTCTCGACGGGCTGCCCCGCCATATCGCCCTCCACCCGTGCGGGGTGCTGCTCTCCGACACCACACTCCTCGACCGCACGCCCGTCGAGGCGAGCTGGCTGGGCTTCCCGATGAGCCAGTTCGACAAGGACGACGCCGAGGATCTCGGGCTGCTCAAGCTCGACGTCCTAGGGGTGCGCATGCAGTCGGCGATGTCCCACGCACTCAAGGAGGTGGAGCGGGTCGAGGGACGGCAGATCGACCTCGACGCGGTGCCCCGTGACGACCCCGCCACGTTCCGGCTGGTGCGGTCGACACGCACACTCGGCTGCTTCCAGATCGAGTCTCCCGGGCAGCGCGAGCTGCTCGGCAAGTTCGCCCCCGAGACGTTCGACGACCTCATCATCGACATCTCGCTGTTCCGCCCCGGACCGGTGAAAAGCGACATGGTCACGCCGTTCCTCTCGGCGCGGCAGGGCTGGGAGGAGCCGCGTTACCGCCACTCCGACCTTCGCGATGTGCTGCGGGAGACCCACGGGGTCGTGGTGTTCCACGAGCAGGTGCTCCGCATCGTCGAGACCTTGACCGGATGCGGGCTCGCCGAGGCCGACGAGCTCCGCCGCGCGCTCGGCGAGCCTGCGGGCCAGCCCCGGGCCGAGACATGGTTCCGGTCGCGGGCTCGCGCGCGCGGCTATGACCCTCCGACGATCGACCGGGTCTGGGAGGTGCTCAAGGCATTCGGGTCGTTCGGGTTCTGCAAGGCCCATGCCGCCGCTTTCGCGCTGCCCACCTATCACTCGGCCTGGCTGAAGGCCCACCATCCGGCGGCGTTCCTCGCCGGCGTCCTCACCCACGACCCGGGGATGTATCCGAAACGGCTCATCCTCGACGATGCCCGGCAGTTCGGCATCGCCGTCCTGCCACTCGACGTCAACGGCTCCGACGCCGACTACCGCGTGGAGAAGACGGGGGCGTTCGACGAGCCGCCGCCCGAAGTGCTGGGCCAGCCGCCCCGTGCCCCCCCGGAGGCGGGCCTGCCCGACGGCCGGGCCTACGGCATTCGGCTCGGCCTTTCCGACGTACGGGGCGTCAGTGACGCCGAGGTCGCCCGCATCGTCGCGGGCCGGCCGTACTTCTCGCTCTCGGACTTCTGGCACCGGACGGCGGTGTCGCGTCCCGTGACGGAGCGGCTCGTCGTCGCGGGGGGGTTCGACGCGCTGTATGGCATCGGCTCGCCCGTCCCTGTCCGCCGCCGAGACCGGCTCACTCGGCGCGACCTCCTCCTCCAGGTGGCCGAGCTCGACCGGTGGACCCGCGCAACGCGGGTGCCCGGGCGCCGCCGCAAGCAGCCGGCGCCCGGGCAGGCCAGGACCGATTCACCCGACGTACGGGCGAGGGCCGCCCGCCAGTCCCGGGGTGCCTCACCGGTGGAGCTCACCTATGCCCAGCTCGCCCTCGACCTCGGCGACACACCCGGCGAGTCCGCAGGAAGCGGCCTCCCCGAGATGACGGGTGCAGAGCGGGTGCGGGCGGAGCTGGAGGTGGTCGGGCTCGATGTGAGCCGCCACATCGTCGACTTCTACACCCCGGTCCTCGACGCGCTCGGGGTGACCCGTTCCCGTGAGCTGCTGCACCGCCGAGCCCGCACTGAGATCCTCGTTGCGGGCGTGAAGGTCGCGACCCAGACCCCACCCGTGCGCTCGGGGCGGCGGGTCGTCTTCGTCACCCTCGACGACGCGACCGGCCCGGTCGACGCGACGTTCTTCGAAGACGACCAGGGCCCATACGCCGCAACACTCTTCCACGGGTGGCTGCTTCTCATCCGGGGGTACATCCGCCGGACCGGCCCGCGCGGCGTCTCGCTCCGCGCGACCGGGTGCTGGGAGCTGCCCGGCCTGCACGAGGCGTGGGAGGTTGGGGGCATCGCCGCAGTCGAGGAGTTCCTGGACCGGCCGCAGGTCGTCACCGAGCGGGCGATCCATGGCGCGGCGCAGAGCCACGCCCTGAACCCCGTCGTGGCGCGGCCCGTGCTCGTCCACCCGAGTGGGTACCGCCAGTCCCCGTACGCCGACACCCGCCCCCCGGGGGACGATGTGAAGTCCGGTCCCCCGCGCAAGCTCTGGCACTCGAGTCCGGGAAGTGCGGGCGGATGAGTGCGATGGCCCGACTGGTGGCACTGCCGGTGTCGCCTCGGGTGTCAATAGGGTTGGCTCGAGGAGACGACCAGCATCGTGGAGGGCATCCGTGGCCGACCGCCTGCGCGCCCACAGCTCGGTGCGCACTGCCGTGGTATGGAAGGTCCTGCGGCAGGTTCTCGCTGAGCGCGCCGAGGCCGCGGGGCGCGAAGCCCTCGACATTCTCGATGCCGGGGGCGGCACCGGCGGCTTCGCGGTCCCTCTCGCCGAGCTCGGGCACGCCGTCACAGTCGTCGATCCGAGCCCCGACGCCCTCGCAGCCCTCGAACGCCGCGCTGCCGACACCGGGGTCACCGGGAGGGTTCGCGCCATCCAAGGCGACGCGAGCGGGCTGCTCGACGTCGTCGACCCCCGCAGCGCCGACGTGGTGCTCTGCCACGGTGTGCTCGAGATGGTCGACGATCCCGCGGATGCCCTGGTCAGCCTCGCCCGTGTGCTGCGCGTGCCGGGCACGCTCAGCGTGCTGGTCGCGAACCGCAACGCGGTGGTGCTCTCCCGGGCCGTCGCCGGACATTTCGACGACGCCCGCCACGCGCTGGCCGATGCCGCCGGGCGCTGGGGCGCAGGAGATCCGATGCCGCGCAGGTTCGATGCCGGCGAGATCGACGATCTCGCCGGTCGTGCCGGTCTGCGCGTCGGCGCGGTGCACGGCGTCCGAGTGTTCTCCGACCTCGCCCCGGGTTCGACGGTGGACGGCGAGCCAGGTGCCCTGGACGCGCTGCTCGCCCTCGAGTTCGCGGCCGCCGAGCACCCGGCGTTCCGCGCGGTGGCGACACAGCTGCACGTGCTCGCCTGGAGTAGCTGAGCGTAGGCTGGCTGCCCGGGGAGGTGGGCGGTGAGCCGGAGCCAGCGGCTGCCACGCCGTGGGCCGCAGCCTGGCCCGCCGGGTGACGACCGGGGTTGCGACATCCTGCACGTCGACATGGACGCCTTCTACGCGTCCATCGAGCTCCTCACGCGCCCCGAGCTGCGCGGTACCCCCGTGATCGTGGGTGGCGCGGGGAGCCGCGGGGTGGTGCTCTCGGCCACCTACGAGGCGCGGTACTACGGCGTGCACTCCGCGATGCCGATGACGCGTGCCCGCCGGATCTGCCCCGATGCCGCGGTGATCCCGCCGCGGCACGACAGCTACGCACGGATCTCCGAGGGCATCATGGAGATCTTTCGCTCCGTCACCCCCCTTGTGGAGCCGCTCGCACTCGACGAGGCCTTCCTCGACGTGTCCGGTGCGGTGCGACGCCTCGGGAGGCCCGCCGAGATCGGGGAGCTCATCCGCGCGCAGGTCGTCGACGAGCAGGGGATCACGTGCTCGGTGGGCGTGGCCGCTTCGAAGTTCGTCGCGAAGCTGGCGTCGACCGCCTGCAAGCCCGACGGCCTGCTCGTCGTCCCCCGCGACGAGGTGATCGCGTTCCTGCACCCATTGCCGGTCGGCGCGCTCTGGGGGGTCGGGGACAAGACCGAGGAGACGCTCGTCCGGCTGGGCCTGCGCACCGTCGGCGATCTCGCCCACACGCCGGCCTCGACCCTCCGGCGTGCGCTCGGCCAGGCCGTCGGCGCCCACCTGCACGAGCTCTCGTGGGGGCGCGACGCGCGTAGGGTCGTCCCCCACGAACCCAGCAAGAGCGTCGGGGCCGAGGAGACCTTCGAGCGCGATGTCGACGACCCTGCGGTAATCCGGCGCGAGCTCCTCAGGCTGACCGAGAAGGTCGCCGGCCGGCTGAGAAGCGGGGGGTTGCAGGGCCGGACGGTGACGCTCAAGCTCCGGTTCGCCGATTTCACCACCATCACCCGTGCCCGTACTCTCGCGGAGGCCACCGATGTGGGGCGCGAGGTCTACGACACCGCACGGGTGCTCTACGACGCACTCGGCCTCGAGCGGGCCCGGGTCCGGCTGGTCGGCGTCCGTGTCGAGGGGATCGTCGACGCCGAGGGGCAGCCCCGCCAGCTCCTCCTCGGCGAACGTCCCGCGGGGTGGCGTGCCGCCGAGCGGGCGGTCGACCTGGTCAGCGAACGGTTCGGCCACGGGATCGTACGCCCGGCGAGCCTGGTCGATCCGACCCGTGAGGCCGACCCGTGACGTCGTGGCGTATCACTCGTTCGAGGGAACGGGGCATCGTTGCCGAACGTCGTAGTTTTCAGGCTGGGTTTCGTGTGGGCGTAACCCTGCCTATCCTGGAAAGAGAGGTCGCACGATCATCCGCGACCGGTAGGAGGGTTTCGTGCCGCTCTCGGAGCACGAGCAGCGCATGCTCGAGCAGATGGAGCGAGCGCTGTACGCTGAAGATCCGAAGTTCGCGTCGGCGCTTCGCGGCGCCGACGCGCGTGCCCGTTTCCGGCGTCGCGCCTACCTGGCGGTCGGCGGGTTCGTCATGGGTGTGATCCTTCTCATGACCGGCGTGATCATGCAGGTCATCCCCGTGAGCATCGTCGGTTTTCTCGTCATGCTGGGCTGTGCCCTGCTCGCCGTCTCGAGCTGGCGGCGCATCCCAGCCCCCGGTGAGGTAGCTGCCGCGGCCAGCTCGGGCCCGCGACCACGGCGATCCAAGACGCGCAGGGGCTTCATGGAGCGTGTCGAGGAGCGTTGGCGCCGTCGGCGTGACGGGCACGGGCGCTGATCCTCGCGCCGCTTCCTAGCCGCTGTGGAGGCGAGGCAGCCGGTCCCGTAGGCGTTCCGCCCAGCGGGAGGTCCAGCGGTCCACTCGGTGCAGCGTGCCCACGGTGCGCTCGGCGGATCTCCACAGCCGGCTGAGCTCCGAGGGCGGGAGCAGCCGGGCCCGCCACCTTGTGCGGCCGCTCACCTGAGCCGCCAGGGCAGCCTTGACCACGCGGACGTCCGTGAACAGGTCCCCCACATCACCTGGAGCCCGCGCGTAGCGGGCCCGTTCGACCGTCCCGACGATGCGCCCCAGCGCCTCCTCGGCCGGCCCCTCGAGCCGCCCCTCACGGCTGAGGCGTCCCCTGACCTGCCGGATCGTCTGCGCAGGAGACCAGGCGTAGCCCAGATCCTGCGCGGAGTCCCGAAGCTCCGCCCAGGCACCCTGCACGCGGCGCACCGGATCGGTGGCGGCGGCGAGCCGTCGCCTGCGCAGCGCGGAACGCAGCATCATGGGGGTCAGACCGACCAGCATGACCGCTGCACCCGCGGCGTACGGCCAGCGTGCAACGCCGTCACCGGCTCCGCGTCCCCCGCCGTCGAGGGGGCCCGCCTCGAGCCCGCCGAGTTGCCCCCGGCACTCAGGCAGCCCGGGGGTCACCTGGCAGCCCGCAGCGTCGGGGTCTGTACGGCGGGGCACCCCCGGCTGGCTGCCCTGTGAGCTGCCAGGATCTCCTTGCGGCAGCTCCGGCACCGCCCAGTCCGGGGTGCTGCCCCGCCCGCCACCGATCGTCGGCGTGGGCTCGAAGCGCACCCAGCCGACCCCGGAGAAGAACAGCTCGGGCCACGCGTGGGCGTCGTGGGCCCCGATGAGGTAGCTGCCGCCCGGCCGCAGCTCGCCCGGTGTGAACCCGACGGCGACCCGCGCAGGGATGCCGAGCAGCCGCGCCATCACCGCCATGGTGGCCGCGAACTGCTCGCAGTAGCCCTCGCGGTCCCGCAGGAACTCTGCGAGCGCGTTGCTGCTGTTGCCGGACTTCGCCGTCGCGTCGTAGCTGAACTGGCGGGGATCGGTGAACCACTCCTGCAGGGCCAGCGCCTGGTCGTAGGCCGTGGGCTGGCCCCCGGCGACAGTGCGGGCCAGCCGCCCGACGGCGGGGGGCAGGTGGTCCGGCAGCTGGGTGTAGCGGCCGGCGATCTCCTCGGGAGGTGGTGCCGCTCCCCGGAGCTGCTCGCGTGCAGGGGTGACCGCCAGGCTGGTGGTGCGGTAGCTGATGTTCTCGGTCGTCTGCCCGGGGGCGCCGACGATGTCGCCTTCCTCCTCGCCGTACCGCCACTCGCCATCGATCTCCACGTCGATCACGGGGTGAGGGAGGGGGAGCCATTGGGCCGCGTAGCCCGGGGTCACGCTGATCTGGTTCCGGACCGCTCTGCGGGCGACCTCGTCGGAGAGTGCCTCGGGCGCGGGCAGCTCTTCGGGAATGGGCCGGACGTCGCGACGCGAGGGTTGCCACTCCTCACCGTTGAACACGTCGAGCGAGACCAGCCGCAGGTACTGGGGTTCGGGCTGGGCGCCAGCGGTGCGGACCCACATGAGCGGTATGTTGCCCGGCAGGTTGAGATCGCGGCGCAGCGTGACGATCGGGTTATTCGTCGTGATCGCCCCAGAGCCTGAGCCTTCGCCGAACCCGCTGCCACCCATGTTCAGCACGCCCTCGGCCAACCCGGGCAACAATGCCGGCGCCAGCGCCGCGACTCCGAGTACGGCCGCGCCGATCCGCCGGCCGGCGCGTGCGACCGGCGCGGTCTCGATCGCGCCGGGCGGGGTTCGCCCCTGGCGTACGAGTGGACGCCCCCACCGGGTGAACCGCTCGCGTCCCTCGGCGAGCAGCAGGCCGACGTACCCGACCCCGCTGAGCAGGAACAGCGGCCACGCGAGACCGTCCTCGAGGAGGGTGGCGGGCACGGTGTAGAGCGCGAGCATCGGCAGTCCGGCGAGTGCGGCCCGTCCCAGCGTCGCCGCCAGCACGTCGACCGAGATCCCGATCAGCCCGATCCCCGCCACGGTGAGTGCGGCGATCGTGCCGTCCCCCGAGACGGGGGCGGCGTGGTCGTTGATGTCCTGGATCGCCTGCCGGGTGAGATCTCCCAGGGCTGCCAGCGCCGAGGGGCCCGGCAGGAGCCCCAGCACGGCCTCGTCGCGGGCGAAGGCGAACGTGAGGTAGCCGAGCAGCACCGCGGCCTGCAGCGGCACGAGCACGATGAGCGGAACGGAGAACCGCCGCGCGGCCTCGCCGGCACCCGCGACGGCGATGACCGCAACCGCCGCCTGCCAGAACCACGTGTCGTTGTCCAGCAACGGCGTCAGGGACAACGCCGTGAGCAGGGTGGCGAGCGCCCCGAACACCGTGATCCGCGTGGTGCCGGTCATCGTGTCCCCAGATCCGGGCCGTGGGAGGGCGCCGGGTGCGAGGCCGCGGACCGCCCCAGCGCGAACGGCTCCACGGGGAACGGCTCCACGGGGAACGGCCCCACGGAGGACGCCGTCGGAGACGGCCTAAACCCGAACGGCGCCACCGCGGCAAGATCCCTGCGGCTGGCGTACTGCCACACCCCCGCAACGGTGTCGGACGAGGCCACCGGCAGCACCCTCCACCCTGACTGATGGAGGGTCACGAGGCTGCTCTCGAAGCCGGCGCGGGCGGCCGCCCTCACCCGCTCGGGCTGGGCAAGCCACGACCCGGTGTCCAGCACTACGGCGAACGCGGCCGTGGCGTTGTGCCCGAGACGCGCGAGATCCTCGGCGTCGCCAGGGGAGAGCTCTCCCAGGATCGCGACGATCAGCGAGTCGCGGGGGCCCCGGTGCAGCGCTTCGGTCGCCCAGCGCAGCGCGGGACCGGATACCGGGGCCGTTTCCGCCAGGCTCCCGAGCAGCCGGCCCTCGAAGTCGTCGTCGGCTGCGGCCAGGCTGCGCGCGGCGCCCGACACGGCCTCCTGCGCGCCGGTGCAGAGCCGGACGGCGTACCCGCGGCCGGCCAGGTGCAGGGCTACCGAACCCGCGGCGCGAAGGGCCCACTCGAACGACGAGTGCAGCCCCTCGCCGCGGTGGGCGCCGGCCCGGACGTCGAGCAGCACGGTGCCGTTGCTCTGCCAGGGCTGCTCCTCACGGCGCACCATGAGCTTGCCGTAGCGGGCCGTGGACCGCCAGTGCACGCGGCGCAGGCCGTCGCCGTGCCGGTACTCGCGGGTGACCACGTCGTCCTCGCCGGCGGCCGCCACCGTCCGGGAGATGCTGTCGCCGCTGCGGGTCCAACCCCCGCCGAACTCGACCGGCGGCAGGCGATCGACCGGCGGGGTCACCACGAGGGTGTCCCGCGCGGCGAAGGAGCGGTCGAGTTCACACATCCCGAACGGATCGGTGAGCCGGACGGTGAGCGGCCCGAGGCGGAACCGGCCACGCGCCTCGGACCGGATCCGGTAGGTGACCTCGCGCCTTCCCCGCGGTTCGACGCGGTCGAGCACGAACCGCGCAGGCTCACCCAGCGCGGGGGGCACCCGGTCCTCGACGAGGAGCAGCCCGGTCGGGAGCCGGGAGATGTTGTCGAGGCGCAGGATGACACAGGCCTCCTGCCCGGCGGTCACCCGCGCCGGATCGAGGCGGCGGGCACCGGCGACCCGATAGCGGGTGCGGGACACGACCAGGGCGCTGGCGAGGGGGAGGACGGCGAGAAACACCCCGACGCGGAGCAGGTCGCGCTGCCCGAGCAAGATCGAGCACGCCACCGCGACCAGGCCGGCCACCAAAAACGACCGGCCGCGTGTGGTGAGACCCGCGAAAGCCGCCCGCATGTCAGATCTCGAGGCGTCGGCCCGGGCCAGCCGGCTCGTCGGGGATCGCCATGGCCCGTACGATGTCCTCGACGATCTGCTTGGTCGTGCGGCGCCCGATCTGGGCCTCCGCCGCGAGCAGCAGCCGGTGCGCGAGCACGGGCACGGCGAGCCGCTGAACGTCGTCGGGGAGCACGTAGTCCCGGTCGTCCAGGGCTGCAGCCGCCTTCGCAGCCCGCACGAGGTGCAGCGTGGCCCGGGGGGAGGCGCCCAGCCGCAGCTCGGGGGCCGACCGGGTGGCCGTCACCAGGCCGATCGCGTACCGCTGGACCGGCGGCGAGACGTGCACCTCGCGAACGATCTCGATGAGCTTGCGGACCTCCTGGGCGTCCGCGACGGGTTCGAGGTCATCGAGGGGGGAGCTGGCTCCGTGGGTGTCGAGCATGGTCAGCTCCGCGTCGGGGTCCGGGTAGCCCATCGACACCCGTGCCATGAAACGGTCGCGCTGGGACTCGGGCAGCGGGTAGGTGCCCTCCATCTCCACGGGATTCTGCGTGGCGATGACCATGAAGGGCCTTTCCAGCTGGTGGGTCGTGCCGTCGACGGTGACCTGTCGCTCCTTCATGCACTCGAGCATGGCCGACTGGGTCTTGGGCGAAGCACGGTTGATCTCGTCACCGACGACGATGTTGGCGAAGATCGCGCCGGGCTTGAACTGGAAGTCGCGGCGCCGCTGGTCGAAGACACTCACGCCGGTGACGTCGCTGGGCAGCAGGTCGGGGGTGAACTGGATGCGCCGCACGGAGCAGTCGAGGGACCGGGCCAGCGCCTTGGCCAGCATCGTCTTTCCGACGCCGGGAACATCCTCGATGAGCAGGTGACCCTCGGCCAACAGGACAGCGAGGGCCAGGCGTACGACCTCGGGCTTGCCCTCGATGACGCTGTCCGCCGCCGCCTGGATGCGGGTCGTCGAGTCCGCGAGGTCGTCGAAGTTGAAGGTGCTGGTGCTGGTCGTTGTCACGCGGCCCCTCCTCGGCCTCCGCGGATCCCTCCGGCCGGGGCCCGGGCATTTCCCCCGAGTCTTACAGAGAGAATCCTTGCTGTCGTGAGGCAAGTTCGTACGTGATTGTCCATCGGCGTCGTGCTTTTGTCGTCCTCGACGCCCGGAACCGGCCGATCCGGCCGCTCGCACAGCGCGGCCTGCGGGTGCCGAGACCCGGCGCTGGAGCCGCATCCGGGCCGCTAGGGTGGGTAGAAATCGCGGGAGTCCCACGGGTCTCCATCGGAGGAGGCGGTGGATGAGGCAGCATCTCACCGGTCCGCTCAGTGAGGACGGTGCCGAGGCCTATATCGCCGCGACCTGCTTCAAGACCGGACCACCAGGGCAGGTGGGCGTCGAACTCGAATGGCTCGTCCTCGACCTGAACGACCCGACAAGACCCGTGGAGCCGGAGCGCACCGGCACAGCGCTGGAGGGCTTGGGGCCTCTCCCCGGCAACTGCTACATCACCACAGAGCCCGGCGGGCAGCTTGAGCTCAGCTCGCGGCCCGCGGCTTCCCTCGCCGCCTGCGTCACCGCCCTCGAGACCGACACCGCGGTCGTCGCCGAACGCCTTCGTGCGGCCGGGCTCGCGCTTCGCGGCATCGGGCTCGACCCTTCGCGACGACTGCGGCGCGTCGTCGATCTACCGCGCTACGCCGCGATGGAGGAGTTCTTCGATCGGTCCGGCGGCGACGGGCGGGTGATGATGTGCGGCACCGCTTCCGTGCAGGTGTCGCTGGATGCGGGCATCGACGGTCCCGGGCCCGCCGGCTACCGCCACCGGTGGCGGCTGCTCCACGCGCTCGGCCCGGTGCTGGTGGCCGCCTTCGCCAACTCTCCCGTGCACCGCGGCCGTCCCACCGGCTGGCGTTCGACCCGCCAGGCGGTGTGGTCGCGCCTGGACCGCAGCCGGACGGCCGTGCCCGGGTGCGGGACACGGGACCCGGACCCCAGGACCGTGTGGGCGCGCTACGCACTGGACGCCCAGGTGCTCTGCGTCCCCGGCGAGGACCGGTTGTGGACCGCGCCGCCGGGGCTCACCCTGCGTCGCTGGGTCCGCGGCGGCGGACCGCGCCCGGCCACCGCGGAGGACGTCGACTACCACCTGTCGACGCTCTTTCCCCCGGTACGGCCGCGCGGCTGGCTCGAGCTGCGCATGATCGACGCGCAGCCCGGCGCCGACTGGCTGGTACCGGTGGCGGTCGTCACCGCCCTGGTCGAAGACCACGGGGCCGGCGAGCGTGCGCTGGCCGCCACCGAGCGGATCGCCCGGTCCGGTGCGGGGAACGTCTGGCTGCGGGCGGCCCGGCTGGGCCTGGCCGACCCCGTGATCGCCGCCGCGGCCAGGACCTGCTTCAGACTCGCCCGGGATGCGCTGCCCCGGGTGGGAGCACCGGCGCACGTCGTCCGCGCCGTCGACAGCTACACCGAGCGGTATGTCCTGCGCGGGCGCAGCCCGTCCGACGACCGTCTCGAGGCCTGGTACCGCGCACAGCACGCCCGGGAGGAGGTCGTCCCGTGTCGCCCGACCCAGCACGCCTGACCGGCGCAGCGGACAGCGAGGAGGCGCTGCGGGCGCGGATCGCGGAGGGGCTCGAGGCGGCCCGCCGCCGTACGCGCACGCTCACCGACTGCGTTGACGAGCCCGACCTCACCATGGCGCACTCGCGCCTGATGTCGCCCCTCGTGTGGGACCTCGCCCACGTCGGCAGCCAGGAGGAGCTTTGGCTGTTGCGCAACGTCGGCGGCCGCGACCCGATGCACCCGGAGATCGACGCGCTCTACGACGCGTTCCAGCATCCCCGGGCCGAGCGGCCGGCCCTCCCGCTGCTGGGCGCCGGCGAGTCACGGCGCTACGTCGACACGGTGCGCGGCCGGGTGCTCGACCTGCTCGAACACACCGGCTTCACCGGTGGTCCGCTGCTCGAGAGCGGCTTCGCGTTCGGCATGATCGTCCAGCACGAGCAGCAGCACGA
>JBOHCZ010000275.1:0-3827 GCA_050699195.1 Streptomycetales bacterium | reverse complement strand
GACGACCTTGGTCTTCGGGGTGTCGTTGCGTGGCCCCGTGACACCAGCCTTGGCAATCTTCTCCAGGACGTCTAGCCCCGAGGTGATCCTCGCGAAGGGTGTGTAGTTCGGCGGGAACGGCGCCTTGTCGAACACCATGAAGAACTGGCTCGCGTTGGTGTCCGGGCCGCTGTTCGCCATCGCGACCACGCCCCGCTCGTACTCCGCGTTCTCGAGGTTCTCGTCCGCGAAGCTGTACCCGGGTCCGCCCCGGCCCGTGGCGGAGGGGTCGCCGCACTGCAGGGCGTTGTAGGCGCCCACGAGCAGGCGATGACAGCGGGTGTCCTCGAAGAAGCCCTTGTTCGCGAGGAAGGCGAACGAGTTGACCGCACACGGCGCCGCGCGGGTCTGGAGGTCCATCGAGATCGGGCCGTGGTTGGTGGTGACCCGCGCGCTGTAGCTGACCTTCGGGTCGATCTGGCGGGGCGGCAGGCCGACGTAAGTCACCTCGTTCCCGCCCTGCTCGGGGACCTTGGTGTAGGTGCATTCCCCGGTCGGCCGCTCCGGTGCGCTCGGGGTCGGGCTTGGTCCTGCGGAGGGCGTCTCGCCGGCGGCCGCCAGGTCCGTCTCCCCCCCACCGCGTCCCTCGAGCTGGCCCGTGAGGAACCAGACGCCGCCGCCGACGAGCAGCACCGCGAGGGCGGCGGCGGCGATCTGGTGGCGTTGCCTGGCCCTGTGGCGCGCGGTTTCGCGCCGGATCTGCTGGCGCTCGTAACGTTGACGTGCCAGCTCGCGAGCGCGCTTCTTGCTGGTTGCCACTCCGGCCCCTTCTCATGGCTGTACGGCTGGTATGCGCTGGGTAGCCGTGGTGCTGCCCGGTGTCCGGGACTGGCGCACAGTGTAGGGAGCCACGGCCGCGGAGTTCGCCGTTCCGTGGCCGAGATCGGTACGCTCGACAGCGTTCCCAACCGTCCCCAACCCGTCCCCAACCAAATCCCCACCCCGTCGGAAGTCGAGGACGAGCGTGCTCATCACCGGGTTTCCCGCCGCTGCCTTCGGCACCAACTGCTATGTCGTGGCGCCAGCCCCAGGCGAGGAGTGCGTCGTCGTCGACCCGGGAGTCGAGGTCACGCCCCAGCTCGACCAGGTGCTGCGCGAGCATCAGCTCAAGCCGGTCGCCGTGCTGCTCACCCACGGTCACCTCGACCACACGTTTTCCGTCACCCCGGTGTGTGGGGCGCGCGGCGTGCCCGCCTACATCCACCCGGGTGATCTCGAGCTGCTCGCCGACCCGCTCAAGGGGCTGTCCCCTGAGACGCGGCAGCTCTTCGCCGCCAACCTCTCCTGGACCGAGCCGGACGACATCGCGGAGCTCACCGACGGCACGGTGCTGCGGCTCGCCGGCCTCGAGCTCACGATCGACCACGCTCCCGGCCACACACCGGGTTCTGTCGCCTTCCGGGCACCGGCCGAGGGCGACGACCCGCCCGTGCTGTTCTCGGGTGACCTGCTGTTCTCCGGGTCGATCGGGCGCACCGACCTCCCCGGGGGGGACTACCCGACCATGCTGCGTTCGCTCGCCCGGGTGTGTCTGGCCCTGCCCGACGAGACGGCCGTGCTGTGTGGGCACGGGCCCGAGACCACGATCGGCCGGGAGCGTTCGACGAACCCCTGGCTGTCCGAGGCCGCCCCGCTGGCCAGCCCGCGGCGTGGGGCGTGACGATGCGCGCATCCCCGCCCCGGGGAATCGCACACCCTGAGGAGAGGTGCCCGTGATCCGCACGCACGAGGCCGGATCGCTGCGCGCCGAGCACGCCGACGCGAGGGTGACACTCGCCGGTTGGGTCGCCCGCAGACGTGACCACGGCGGCGTGGCGTTCATCGACCTGCGCGACGCCTCCGGGGCGGTGCAGGTCGTCGTACGCGACCCCGACGTGGCGCACGACCTGCGTTCGGAGTACTGCGTAGCGGTCCACGGCGCCGTGGCGCGCAGGCCCGAGGGCAACGAGAACCCGGACCTCCCGACCGGCGACGTCGAGGTCATCGCCGACGACGTCGAGGTGCTCGCGGAGGCGGCGCCCCTGCCGTTCCCCATCGAGGGCTCCCTCGGCTCCGACCCGGGGGGCGTCGGCGAGGAGATCCGGCTGCGGTACCGGTACCTCGACCTCCGGCGTGAGGGCCCGGCCCGCGCCATCCGGCTGCGCTCCCGGGTCACGCACACCATCAGGCGGGTCATGGACGACGAGGGGTTCGTCGACGTCGAGACCCCCCACCTCACCAGGTCCACACCCGAGGGTGCCCGGGACTTCCTCGTCCCGGTGCGGCTGCAGCCCGGCAGGTGGTACGCACTCCCGCAGTCGCCGCAGCTGTTCAAGCAGCTGCTCATGGTCGCGGGCATGGAGCGCTACTACCAGATCGTCCGCTGCTTCCGCGACGAGGACTTCCGCGCCGACCGTCAGCCCGAGTTCACCCAGCTCGACATTGAGATGTCCTTCTGCGGCCGCGACGACGTCATCGCGGTGTCCGAGCGGGTGCTCGCCCGGCTGTGGAAGGAGAACCACGGCTACGACATCACGCTGCCCATCCCCCGGATGACCTACGGGGAAGCGATGGCACGTTTCGGCACCGACCGGCCTGACCTGCGGTTCGGGTGCGAGCTCGTCGACCTCACGGAGTACTTCGCCGGCACCAGGTTCCGGGTCTTCCAGGCGCCGTACGTGGGTGCGGTCGTCATGCCGGGCGGTGCCTCGCAGTCCCGCAGGGAGCTCGACGGCTGGCAGGAATGGGCACGCTCGCGCGGGGCCGGGGGGCTGGCCTACGTGCTCGTCGGCGACGGCGGCGAGCTGCGCGGCCCGGTCGCGAGCAACCTCGACGCGGACCATCTCGAGGGACTGGCCGCCGCTACCGGTGCCCGCCCAGGCGACTGCGTCCTCTTCGCGGCCGGCCCGCGCGCTGACGCGCTCGCACTGCTCGGCGCGGCCCGCCTCGAGATCGGGTCGCGCTGCGGGCTCGTCGACGGGTCGCGCTGGGAGTTCGTCTGGGTCGTGGACGCGCCGATGTTCGAAAGGAACGGCGAGGGGCGCTGGACCGCCGTGCACCACCCGTTCACCGCTCCCGTCCCGGAGTGGGCGGATGCGTTCCAGGACGACCCGGGACAGGCCCTCTCCGACGCCTACGACATCGTCCTCAACGGCAGCGAGATCGGCGGCGGGTCCATGCGTATCCACCGCGCGGAGACCCAGCAGCGGGTCTTCGGGGTGCTGGGGATGTCCAAGGACGAGGCCGAGGCACAGTTCGGGTTCCTTCTCGAGGCGTTCGCGTTCGGGCCGCCTCCGCACGGGGGGATCGCGTTCGGTCTTGACCGGGTCTGCGCGCTCCTGGCGGGGGCGGACTCGATTCGTGAGGTCATCGCGTTCCCGAAGCTGGCGTCGGGCAGCGACCCGCTCACCGGTGCGCCGACGTCGATCACGCCGGCCCAGCGCAAGGACGCGGGCGTCGACGCCGCGACCGGGGGGCCCGCTACGGCCAGCAGAACCGCCCGCTCGTGAGCCAGGCCTCCTCCCGGTACCCGAGCCGCCGGTAGAGCCGCCTCGCGTCGGCGTTGTCGGCGTACATCGCGAGCGTGCACAGCGGCTGCTCCGCCAGCACGCGTCGCGTGAGCCACGCCGTCACCGCCGTACCCAGTCCACGGCCCCGCGCCTCGGGCAGGGTGGCGATCGACGCGAGATGGGCGAGCCCTGCGGGGCTGCGGGTGTCCGCGCCGCAGGCCAGGAGCCGGCCACCGGCGTCGCGGATCCCGGCCCAGCCCCGCACGTCCGCGTCGCCGGGGCGGGCCGAGTGCCGTGGGC
>JBOHCZ010000274.1:0-17094 GCA_050699195.1 Streptomycetales bacterium | reverse complement strand
GGCCGCGGCGGCCGCCGCGGCCTTGATCGCCGTGCCGGCGGAGGCCGCCCCGGACGAGAGCCTGGCGATGGGCCGCTACATCGTCGTACTCGAAGACGGCGTGGCGCACCCGGGCATGGTGGCACGGGCGCAAGCTACCGGGCTGGGTGCGGACATCGGCCACGTCTACAAGCACGCGCTCTCCGGCTACTCCGCGGTGCTGCCCACCACGCAGGTGGCTGAGCTGCGCGCCGACCCTCGGGTCGCCTCCGTTACGCCCGACCGGCCGGTGCACGCCGCGGCGCAGACCACGCCGACCGGAGTGGACCGCATCGAGGGCGACCTGAGCAGCACGGTGTCAGGCAACGGCTCGGGCTCGGTCAACGTGGGCGTCGCGGTGATCGACACCGGTATCGACCTGCAGCACACCGACCTCAACGTGGTCGGCGGGACGAACTGCGACCTCCCGATACTGCCCCCCGACGATGACAACGGGCACGGCACGCACGTCGCCGGCACGATCGCGGCCGAGGACAACGGCCAAGACGTCGTCGGGATGGCCCCAGGCGCCCGCCTGTACGCCGTCAAGGTGCTCAACGCCGCCGGTGTCGGCTTCACCTCGAACGTGGTCTGCGGCATCGACTGGGTCGCCGCCAACGCCCAGGCGCTGAACATCAAGGTCGCGAACATGAGCCTCGGTGGCGGCGGCGAGGACGACGGCAACTGCGGCCGCACCAACGACGACCCCGAGCACACGGCGATCTGCGACGCGGTGGCGCAGGGCGTGACCTTCGCCGTCGCGGCGGGTAACGACAACGCGAACTTCAACGGCTTCACCCCCGCCGCGTACGACGAGGTGCTCACCACCACGGCGATCGCGGACTTCAACGGCCAGCCCGGCGGCGGGGCGGCGAGTACCTGCCGCAGCGACGTCGACGACACGGCGGCCAGTTTCAGCAACTTCACCACCGTCGGTTCTGCGGATGTCGGGCACACCATCGCCGCGCCCGGTACCTGCATCCTGTCGACCCGTAGCGGCGGCGGCACGACGACGTTCTCCGGCACGTCCATGGCCTCCCCGCACATGGCGGGCACGGCGGCGCTGTGCATCGCCGGGCCGTGCGCGGGCATGAGCCCCGCGCAGGTCATCGACAAGCTGCGGAACGACGCCGCGGCGCAGCCGGCGTCCTACGGCTTCACCGATGATCCGCGCACGCCGAACGGCAACCGGTACTACGGCCACCTTGCCCACGCGGGCGGCTACTGAGCGACACTGCTGACGCATCGTCAGGCGGATCGGTGCCCTCCCCCGGGCGCATGCGCGGGGGAGGGCGTTCGACGAGAGGGGCAGGCATGGAACGCATCGAGGCCGAGATCCTGATCCCGGGACGCGGTGACCCGATCAGCGCGGGGGTCGTCGTGCTCGACGGGGCGGCGATCAGCTACGCGGGCCCCTCCCAGGGCGCGCCGCACACCCCCGCGGCGCGCGTCGCCCGGGCCAGCGCGGTGCTGCCCGGCCTGTGGGACTGCCACGGTCATTTCCTCGGGCTGCGGACGATGGACCTGGCCAGGATGGCCGTCGAACCTCCCGCGCTGCGTGGCGCGCGCTGCGCCCCCGACCTGCGGGCTGCACTCGACGCCGGGGTCACCTCCGTACGGGAGACCGGCGGTCTCGGGGTGTACCTCGCCAAGGCCGTGGAGGAGGGCACGGTCGATGGGCCCACGGTGTACGGCGCAGGCGCGATCCTGAGCACGTCGGGCGGGCACGGGGACATCCACGAGCTGCCGCTGCCGTGGATGGCGGACTTCGCGGGCCACGGCGGTGAGCTGCGGCTGTGCGACGGGGTGGACGAGTGCGTACGCGCCACACGCGAGCAGCTCCGCCGCAACGCCAAGATCATCAAGGTGTGTGCCTCAGGCGGCGTACTCTCCGAGGTGGACCACCCCGTGCACCAGCAGTTCACCGTCGCCGAGCTGCGGGCCGTGGTCGAGGTCGCCGCGATGGCCGACCGCGTCGTCGCCGCACACTGCCACGGCAAGCCCGGCATCATGGCCGCGCTGGAGGCCGGGGTACGCACCATCGAGCACGGCACCTACCTCGACGAGGAGGCGTGTTCGGCGATGCGCGAGACCGGTGCCGTGCTGGTCTCGACGCGTACGATCGTCCAGGAGCTGCTCGACAGCCGTGCCGCCCCGCCGTACGCCATGGCCAAGCTCGAGGCGATCGCCGACCGGCACGCGGGAGCGATCGCCCTCGCCCACGAGCAGGGCGTGACGATCGCCGCGGGCACCGACATCGGCCTCAGCGGTGCAGGCCTGCCCAACTCCTGGGGCCGCAACGGGCGGGAGCTGCCGCTGCTCGTGGCCGCGGGCCTCAAGCCGATCGAGGCGATCGAGACCGCCACCGCGAACGGCCCGCTCACGCTGGGCCCGCAGGCTCCACGCAGCGGCCTCCTGGCGGAGGGGTACGACGCCGACGTGATCACGCTGGACGCCGACCCGACCGCGGACATCTCCGTGTTCGCCGACCCCACCCGTGTCACGGGCGTATGGCGGGCCGGGCGGCGCGTCAAGTCCGCGTGAGGGGACGGTCGCCGAGCGGAAAAGCGATCGACGGCCCGGCTGCCCCGGGACCATCCTTGGCAGATGGGCTGGCGACTGACGGAGCACCGTCGCGAGTACGAATCGGCCGCCCTCCCGTTCCTGCGGGAGGAACCGGTGCTGCACACCGTCTCGCTCACCGTGTTGGAGACGCTGCGCGCCGCCGCGAGGGTCTGTCCGGAGCCCCCGCTGTTCGGCTGGTGGACCGGCCCAGGCGGCAGGGTGGCGGGCGCGTTCTCGCACACGCCGCCCTACGAGCTGCTGCTGGCGACCCTGCCCGACGAGGCGGTCGGGCCGCTCGCGGAGGCGCTCGCTGACTGGGGCAGGCCGCTGCGCGGAGTGCACGGCACGCGCCGCACCGCTCCGCTGTTCGCCGACGCGTGGGCCCGCCGCACCGGGTGCGGCGTACGGGTGTCGATGGAGCAGCGGCTCTACGCGCTGACCGTCCTCGTACCCCTTGACCCGGCGCCCGGCCGGGCACGTCCCGCCGGCCGCGAGGACACCGATGTGCTCGTCGAGTGGCTGCGGCTGTTCAACCACGACGTGGGGATGCCGGACACGAACAACTCCCAGGTGGTCGAGGAACGGCTCGGCTACGGCGGCTTCGTGGTGTGGGAGACCGGCGGCCTCCCGGTGGCCGCGGCCGGCCTCACCCGCCCTGCGGGCAGCGTCGTGCGGATCGGCCCGGTGTTCACGCCCGAGGAGCACCGGCGCCACGGTTACGGCAGCGCGGTCACCGCAGCCGCCAGCCGTACCGCGCTCGACCGGGGAGCCGATGCGGTGGTGCTCTTCACGGACCTGGCGAACCCCACGAGCAACTCCATCTACCAGCGGCTGGGCTACCAGCCGGTCGAGGAACGCCTCGTCCTGGGCTTCGACCGTCCCGGCTGATCCGTCAGCTCGGCCCATACCGTGCAGCCGCTGTCCCGGTCTGCCTCACAACCCCAACGGGTGGCCAACGCCTCGACGATGCGCAGCCCCCGGCCACTCTCCTCGTCCTGGCCCGCATCGGTGGGGACGGGCGGTTCCGGGGCCCCCGCGTCGGTCACCCGCAGGCACAGACCGCGCGGCCCGACCTCGACGGTGACCGTGAACCCGTACTCCCGGCTCGCGGTGTGCCGTACGGCGTTGGTCGCAAGTTCGCTGAGCACCAGCTGTGCCTCGTCAGTGAGCGGCCCGCCGTCCAGGAGGGCGGCAAGCCAGGCCCGGGCATGCCCGACCGCGAGGGGCTCACCTGGGAAGGCTCGCGTCCACGAGCCGCATCCGGCGCCAGCGACCGCGACCTCACCCCGGTGCTCCATATTCCGTCCACCCGTTGATCTCGCCGTCCCCAACAACTCCTGCGCCGAGCCGGAGTCCCACACGGAGACAGTTCCGGGGGGCGCGAATGCCGTCCAAGATCGGCCCAATGCCGGTGCGAACAACGTCGAACCACTCCAAGTTGCCCCATCGGCCGCTACAGTGCGGTTCCACGTGAGCACGGAGGGCACAGATGGCACGTCCGCCGCGGCCGGTGTGCCGCGAACGACCGCTGGCCGCCCTGCTGGGCATTCGCATGCGCGAACTACGGCGAACGGCGGGCGTGAGCTTCGCGTCTCTGGCCGCCCGAACCGGCGCGGACCGTCGACGTCTCGGGGAGATCGAGAGCGGGCATGCGCTGCCCACCGCGGAACTGCTTGACCGCATCGATCACACGCTCGATGCCCGAGGTGCGCTGATCCGGCTGCTGCCCGATCTGGCGGCCGAGCATCACGAAGCGGTGCGGCTCGCCCGTGCCAGGCGTCGTGGCCGCCGCCTACAGTGGCGCACGACTGACCCAGCCGTCATTCGTGAGGCACACGCCCACTGGAGATCGGGGAGAAGCGTGCTACGCCGGGACTTCGTCCGCGACGTCGCCACAGTGGCAGGGTTGGCCACCGCTCCCCCACTGCACGCCCGCGCCAATGCAGAGGTCCCACTCTCGCCCGCGTTGCCGTCCAGACTCGTTGCGCTGACGACTGATTACCGCCGTCTCGACTGCCTCGCGGGCCCTGGAGCGGTACGCGGCACGGTGAACCTGCACTATGCGCGCATCCTCGACTATCTGAAGCGGGTGCGCGAAAGGCGACTACGGCGAGAGCTCGCGGTGGCAGGGTGTGATGCTGCCGAACTGGCCGGGTGGCTCGCGATGGACGAGGCGCGCTACCCGGAGGCGGCCGGATGGTACGGACGAGCAGCCGAGCTCGCGAGGCTCGCCGGACACGTCGGCCTCCTCGCCTACACCCACGGCCGGATGAGCCGGCTCCTTTCGCACTGCGGAGACCACAGGGGCGCGCTCGTCTACGCCCAGCGCGCGGCCGAGCTGGCCGGCTCACACAGCACACCGGGAACCCGGCTCTGGCTGGCCGCCACCCGCGCATTCGTCGATGCGTGCCAACGCAATGAGAGCGCCTGCCACCGCCATCTCGACCTTGCACGCGCCTGCGCCGAGCATCTCGCGCCCGACGAGGAGCCGGCCTGGATGAGCTTCTGCACGCCGGCCTACATCACCAAGTGGGCGGGGCACAGCTACCTCGAACTCGGTCGAGGCAGGTCTGCATACCAGATCTTCTCCGAGGCGGCGGCCCACTGGGATCCCACGTCGGTCAGGGAGCACGCCGAGGTGCTCGGCAGGCTCGCGGGCGCCCTGATCCAGCAGGGGGAGATCGACGAGGCGTGCCGGACCCTGGGCCGAGCCCACCACATCGCCGTGTCCACAGAGTCGTCCCGTAACCTCCGTACGCTGCGAACGCTGCGCACCACCCTGCAGCCCTGGGCCGGCGCACGGGCCGTACGGGAGCTGGACGAACGCCTGACCGGCGGGTATGGCTGACCCGCACAGGAGCAGCGCGCTCACATCCCAGGGGTGGGTGCTGTTGCTCCTGCTCGGCGCGCTGTGGGGGGCCGTCTACCCGCTCACCGCACTGCTCCTGCAGGACTTCCCGCCCACCATGGTGGTGTTCGCCCGCACCTTCCTGGGCGCGCTGGTCCTCGCCCCTCTCGCGCTGGCCGTGGGGGGAGCCCGTGACCTGCGATCCCAGCCGTTCGACCTGGTGCTCGCCGCGCTGGTGCAGGCGACCGTCCCGCTGCTGTTGCTGACGTTCGGGCAGCAGGAGGTGCCATCGTCCGTCGCGGGGATCATCGTCGCCGGGCAGCCCATCTTCGTGGCCCTGTTGGCCGCCGCCTTCGACCCCGGCGACCGGCCGGGTGTGCTCGCTGCAACGGGCATCGGCCTGGGGTTCCTCGGCGTCGCGCTCCTGCTCGGGGTCGAGCCGGCCGGCCAACGGGTACCGCTGCTGCCCGCCCTCACCGTGATCGCCGCAGCCGCCAGCTACGCCGCCGGTGCCGTCTACATCCACCGGCGCTTGCCCAACGCCTCGCCCGTCACCGTCGCCGGTTCGGCCATGACGTTCAGCTGTCTCGCCGTGTTGCCGGTGATCGCCCCGGCCCTCCCCGGCACCGTCGCGAGCATGGCGGGCACCCGGACGCTGCTCGCCGTCCTCTGTCTCGGAGTGGTCGCCACCGGGTTCGGCTTGGCCCTCTACTACCGGCTGATCCGCGACATCGGCCCCCGGCGCGCGACCCTCGCGGGTTACCTCGCCCCGGCTTTCGCCGTGCTCTACAGTCTGCCGCTCGGCGAGCCGCTCACCGCCGTCAAGGTCGCGGGACTCCTGCTCGTCGTCACGGGGTCGGCGCTCGCGTCCCGCCGTACTCGGGCACTGCCAGGGACGTAGAGTGCCCGCCATGCCGGAGCCTGAGCCCGAGTGGCTGACCGTGAACCGCGTCCGGTGGGACGAACGCGTGCCGATTCACCTCACCAGCCCGTTCTACGACGTCGCCGGGTTCCGCACCGGACGTGACCCGCTGCGTGGCTTCGAGGTCGCCGAGGTCGGCGATGTTCGGGGCAAGCGGCTGCTGCACCTGTAGTGCCACTTCGGCCTCGACACGCTGGCGTGGGCGCCGGGGGCCACGTACGGCTGCGCGCGTGCGCCCTCGCCGCGTACGCGGTCTCGGTACTCGGTCTCAGTACTCGGTCTCGAGCCGGCGCAGCAGGTGCTCGCGCGCGGGCGCGTCGAGCGGCGCGTCGCGCTCGGCCAGGTGGTCGGCGATCGCCCGGCGATGGTCGGGGGTCTTGTTGCCTCCGTACTTGAACTTGGCCCGCGCCCCGGTGACGGTCAGGACGACCCCGCGGACGGCGCTCAGCAACCGCCCGTACGGGGGCTCGCCCACGAGGAGGTCGGCGTGCCCGCCCTCGGGCTGGAAGTGTGCGAGTTGACGGCGCAGGATCGCCGCCTTGGCGTCCGGGTCGTCGACGATGTCGGCGCGGCAGGTGAGTTGCACCGCGGCGTAGTAGCTGGTCGGGACGCCGCCGTCGACGGGCATGCCCGGGTTCGCATTCCGCCCGGTCGGCACGTACGTGTAGGCACCGACGACCGCGAGCAGCACGGTCGGGTTCTCCTCGATCGCGTCCCACACCGGGTTCGGACGCGCGAGGTGCAGCATGACCCTGGGCCCAGAGCCGCTGCCCTCCTCGGTCACGTCGAACACGAAGTGGGTCGGCACGACGACGGGGACGTCCCGCCCGCGTCCCGAGGCGATCAGCTGGCCGAAGTCGTGCCCGCCGGCGAGGAAGTCCCGCCACTCGGGGTCGTCGAGCTTTGCGTCCCATGGATGGATCAACACGGGCCACATTGTCGAGGGCAGGGGCAGCCGCTAGAGCGCGAGGGGTAGGTCCTCAGTCGCCTGGCACCCGCCCCAGGTCGGGTGAGACGTCCTCCATCGCGAGGGGCGAGTGCCGATCGACGTGCTCGCGCAGCCGGGCCAGGTGGTCCTGGGCTGCGGGGAGCTGGCGGAACATGCGGAGCGCCTCGACGCTGTCCCACGTTCGTACGCTGATGAACTGCCGCGGCTCGTCGAGGTCGCGGAGCAGGTAGCCCGAGCCACCGAATCCGTGTAGGGACGCGGCCCAGGCGGCGAAGCTCCTCCAATCGGCGAGGAAGTCTCCTTCGCTGCCGGTCCGCACTCTCCAGAAGTCGATGCTGTGGGGCGTCCCCATATGGCCTCCCGTTTCACGTCTGCCATCCCCGGGCGGGTCGGGCTGCGCTGCCGTGAGCAACGAACCACCTGGGACGTTGGCAACGCCCTACTGACCAGTCACGTTTAGCGTCGCGGCACGGCGGCACGCACCGGGGCGGGCATCGTCGTCGCCTGCACGATGGCCTTGTTGATGCGCGCGTTGAAGTCGCGCCACCACAAGGCAGGCAGTGGGTCGGGATCGCCCTGGACGGTTCGAAGGATCGCCGCGGCCTGTGCGGCGGTGAGACGCCGCTGCCGGGCCCAGGCCGCGAGCAGGCCGTCCAGGTTGTCGTCGGGTTCCGGCGGTGGCCACCTGGTGTTCGGTTACACCACGTACTTCGACATGGTAGATGTGTGCGAAGCCGTCGCGCACGAGCTCGCCGCTTGCTCGCTCCCGCTCTCGTCGTCCGCGCGGGCCGGTGCACTGGACTGGGGTCAGCTGCCTTTCCGGGCACTCGTGCGGGACCCCTTCGACCTGTCGCGACGCCCGTTGCTGCCCTCGATAAACACCCTGACGATCCGTCGCGGCCCGTCGGGGGCGTCCTTCATGTTGCACCAGAGGGACGCGGCGAGCGTCGCGGTGGCGGGCGGTGTCTACCACGTCATGCCCGCCGGAGTGTTTCAGCCGTCCAGCATCGCGCCGTGGGATCAGGCCAACGACTTCGACCTGTGGCGCAACGTCATGCGCGAATTCAGCGAGGAATTTCTCGGCAACCCCGAGCACGACGGCACCGGCGGCGTCCCCATCGACTACGACAGCGAGCCCTTCAGGTCTCTCACTGCCGCCCGGAACCAGGGTCGCCTTCGCACGCACTGCTTCGGTATCGGACTGGATCCGCTCACCCTTGCCGGAGAGATCCTTACCGTTGCGGTCATCGACGCCGACGCGTTCGACGACGTCTTCGAGGAACTGGTGACCGCGAACAGCGAGGGCCTGCTCGTCGCTACCAACCCGGACCGGCTCACCGAAGGGGTGCCGTTCACCGGAGAAAACGTCTCACGACTGCTTACGTCCGGGTCTCTTGCCCCGTCCGCCGCGGCGTGCTTGGCGCTGACCTGGCAGCATCGGGACAGACTGCTGGGTTAGGGAGCGCATGCGAGTCCTCGTCACGGGTGCCTTCGGCTATGTGGGCCACGCCGTCGTACGACGACTCGCGACAGCGGGGTACGAGGTCGTGGGGCTTTCACGGCAGGGCCGGGTCCCGCATCTCGCGGGCGTGCGTACCGCACGAGCGGACATCCTGGATGCCCGGCGGCTAGGCCAGATCGTCGCGGAGGAGTCTCCGGCTGCCGTGTGCCACCTGGCCGCGCTGACGCGGGTCCGGGACTCCTTCCGAGAGCCGCTTCGGTACTTCGAGGTCAACGTCCAAGGCACCATCAACCTGCTCAGCGCTCTCGACGCCGCCAGCACCGCCCACGAGACACCCGCCCGGCTGGTCTTCGCCTCGACGGCGGCCGTGTACGGGGCACCCGAACGGCAGCCAATCCATGAGGACCAGCCACCCGCCCCGACCAACCCCTACGGCGCCTCCAAGCTTGCAGCGGACCAGGTCATCGGCTACCAGTGCGGCACTGGCCGGCTCGGCGCCGTAAGCCTGCGCTGCTTCAACGTCGCGGGGGCTGTCGACGGACGCGGGGACACTGACGAGACCCGGATCATTCCCAAGGCGCTCGCCGTGGCAGCCGGCCGTGCGCCTCATCTCGAGGTCAACGGCGACGGTACGGCGGTGCGGGAGTTCGTACACGTCGACGACCTGGCCGCCGCCTACGTACTCGCCCTGCAGGGCTGCGAGCCTGGCCGCCACCAGGTCTTCAACGTGGGCAGCGGCACGGGGGTCAGCGTTTTGGATGTGATCGCGGCGGCCGAGGCGGTGACCGGCAGGCCGTTGGCGGTCCTGCACCGCCCTCCCCAACCAGAACCCCCGGTGCTGCTCGCCGACAGCAGCCGCATCCGCGACCAACTCGCGTGGTGTCCCGAGCGCTCTGACATCCCCCGGATCATTGCCGACGCCTGGGGAGGATACTGCGATGCAACCAGCCCACGATCTCATGACAACGGGTCATTCGTCCCGGATGCCCACCCAGCGCGCAGGACAGGCTGGACGCAGATGATCCACGTGGGCGCCAGCGAGGCCGACGTGATGGCGCGAGCTCCTACCGTCTCGACATCCGCTGGCCAGATGCCGCAGTCGGCCATCTGGTGTTCGGGTACGCCGTGTACTGCCGCGTACTTCAGCACCTATCACACGGTTCCCGAGGTTTAGGACAAGATAGGACAGAAGGGGAAGGTTGACGGCATCCCCCGTCCGCACCAGCCGCCCGGCTCTCCGGTGCCGGGCGCAGCTGTGCAGCGGCGGGATTGGCGAAGCTCCGCATTCGCCCGGTCTCCAGAGCGATGATGGTGGTGTGAGACTTCCTGGCCGCCGGGGCCTCGTCACTGCGTTGTTCGGCTCTCCCGTCGCCGTTGTGGTGGTGGCTGCCGCGCTGTTCGTCGCAGTGTTCGCGCTGCGGCTCGCGGTGACCGGCCCCGAGGAACTGGCGAGCGTGCTCTACATCCTGCCGATCGGGCTGCTCGCGGTGCGCTTCGGAGGGCTCGCCGGGCTGGGCTCTGCGTTGCTCGGCCTCGGGCTCGTCGCCGTATGGACCCAGACGCTCGCCATTGACGTCAGCACGCTGGGCTACAGCACGCGGGCCCTGGCGTTCCTGGTCGTCGGCCTGGGGCTCGGGCTCTACGCCGACCGGCTGCGCCAGGCGTACCGCTACGAGCGCGAGCTCTTCGAGGGTGCCCCCGACGGGCTGGTCGAGGTTGATGGCGAGGGCAAGATCACCGCGGTCAACCCGGCGGCCGAACGGCTGTTCGGTTACCCGCGCGACGAGCTGCTCGGGGAACCCGTGGAGCTGCTGGTGCCGGAGCGGCTGCGCCATCGGCACGCCGGCGAGCGTTCCGGCTATCTCGCCTGGCCGACGACCCGCCAGATGGGGCAGGAGCTGGCTCTCACCGGCCGCCGCAAGGACGGCACCGAGCTGCCGGTGGAGATTGCGCTGACCCCCCGCCAGCGGCCCGACGGACTTGCGGTCACGGCCGTCGTACGGGACGTCTCACAGCGAACCGCCATGCAGGGGGAGCTCGCCAGGTGGGCACACATCTTCGAGCACGCCGGGTGGGGCGTGGTCGTCAAGAGCGCGGACGGTCATCGGATCGAGTCGGCGAACCCGGCGTTCGCCCTCATGCTCGGCTCGACCGTCGAGGAGCTGGCGGGCGCGCCGGTCACGGCGATCGTCCCCCCGGAGGCCATGCAGAAGTACGTACACCACCTCCTGCTCACCGAGGAACGCGGCCGGCACTCCTACGAGACGGTGCAGATGCGCAGGGACGGCAGCCTGTTCCCGGCGCGCATCGACGCGACCGCGGTACGTGACGAGCAGGGCGAGATCCGCTACCGGGCTCTGCAGGTCGAGGACATCACCGAGCGCACCCGGACGCTCGACGAACTGCGAGCGAGCGAGGAGCGCTACCGGGCGCTGATTGAACACGCGCCCGAGGCGGTCATGGTGCTCGACGTCGAGGAGCAGTCGTTTTCCCCGGTCAACGAGGAGGCCACCCACCTGTTCGAGTACTCCCGCGACGAGCTGAGCAAACTGGGCCCGGCGGACGTGAGTCCACCGACCCAGCCCGATGGGCGGTCGTCGGCTGAGGCGGCGATGGAATTCGTCCAGGCCGCGATCGACGGCGGCACCCCGGTGTTCGAGTGGATGCACCGCACCGCGACCGGGCGCGACGTGCCGTGCGAGGTCCGGTTGGTGCGCCTGCCCCACCGTGAGCGGATCCTCGTCCGCGGCAGCAGCACCGACATCACAGAACGCAAGCGCGCCGAACGTGAGCGCGCGGCCGCCGCGATCGAACGCCAGATCGCGGCCAAGGCCCGTGACCTGCAACGCATCACCGACACCGCGCTCGCCCACCTTCGCCTTGACCAGCTCCTGCCCGAGCTGCTCGGCCGGGTGCGCGACATCCTGCTGATCGACAACGCCGCCGTACTGCTCGCGGACGAGACCGGCCGACCCCGACTGCGCGCCTCCCACGGGGTGGAGGCGACCGAAGTACGTGCGGCGGTCGAGGAGGCCTTCGCCGCACAGGTGGCCGACGCCCGCCGGCCCCTCGCGCTCTACGGCGACCAGCTGAACGCCGAGCTGGCCGCCCTGACCACCGCTGCGACACAGCCACCGAGCGCGCTGCTCGGCGTGCCGCTGGTCGTCGAGACCCGGGTCGTCGGTGTCCTGCAGGTCGGCGCGCTGCGCGAGCGCCGCTTCACCGAAGACGAGACAAGCCTCCTCCAGCTCGCCGCCGACCGTGCCGCCCTGGCCATCGAACACGCCCGCCTCTACGAGCGCGAACGCCGGATAGCCACCACCCTCCAGCGCAGCCTGCTGCCCGAACACCTCCCCGACATCCCGGGCGTCACCGTGTCGGCCCGCTACCGCCCCGCGCGCCAGCAGGTCGGCGGCGACTTCTACGACGTGTTCGCCCGCGGCAGGCAGTACTTCCTCGTCGTCGGCGACGTCTGCGGCAAGGGACCCGACGCCGCCGCGCTCACCGCGCAAGCCCGGCACACCCTGCGCGCCGAAGCCCGCCACACGCCCCACCCTTCACGGCTGCTGTCCATCCTCAACGACACCCTCGCCGACCAGCGCGTCGAACCGGTGTTCCTCACCGCGGTCTGCGCCACCATCGACCTCCACGCGGGTGGTGCGACGCTCACCATGTCCACCGGCGGGCACCCGCCGCCGCTGCTGCTGAGCGCCGACGGCCGGGTACAGCAGGTCGGAGAAGGCGGCATGCTCATCGGTGCCCTCCCCAACCTGCGCTTCCGCGACACCACGATCGAGCTGGACGCCGGCGACACGCTGATCTGCTACACCGACGGGCTCCTCGAAGCCCATGCTCCAGGCCAGGTCCTCGACGCCGATGACCTGGCCCCGACCCTCGCCGCCGCCACCACCAGTGACCTGAGCGTGGTGCTGGAACGCCTCGAACGCGTCGCCGTCGGGCCCGACCCCGACAGCGCACGCGACGACGTCGCGCTCCTGGCGATCCGGCTCGATGCGCTGCCCAGGATCGCCCCGCCCGCTCGCGGACCGATACCCCAGCAGGGCGGCCCGGTGGGAACACCCATCGAGTGATCGGCACGTGGGGGCGCAGCGGAGCCGCCGACGGGACGCCGGAGGTAGTCCACTAGCCTGATCGGGCTCAGAGACCACTCTCAGGTCGGGGGGGCGTCGTCTACTGCTGCCCCCACTCGCGGCCTCGTCCCCTCACAGGAGGAATTGTCAGCGTGCCACGTGACCTGACCGACGCAGCACCGGCCAACGCGGCACGCCGCTCCTCGTACCCCAGCGAGCGCGGGCGACCCGGCAGGCTCGCCCGTCTGGTTGCGGTGGCGTCCGCCATGACGTTGGCCCTGGCGGGCTGCGTGGCAGGGGGCACCGTCTCTGTGGCACCGCAGCCCAACATCGTTCTGGTGGTGGCGGACGACCTCGACGTCGCCACGATGGCCAGGTTGCCGGTGCTGCGGCACCAACTCGCCGACCGCGGCACGACGTTCACCAGGTTCTTCACCGCCGACTCGCTGTGCTGCCCGTCGCGGGCATCGATACTGCGCGGCCAGTACGTGCACAACCACGGGGTACTGAACAACCTGGGGCCGCACGGCGGTTACAAGGCATTCCTTTCGGCCGGACACGAGCGCTCGACGGTCGGGACCTGGTTAGACGACGCCGGCTACCGGACGGCCCTGGCCGGCAAGTACATCAACGCCTACCCGCTGCGGAGCGCGCCGCGCCACGTACCGCCGGGGTGGGACCAGTGGTACGCCGGCCTCGGACACCCCCCCTACGCGCAGTTCGACTATCACATGCTCGAGAACGGCCGCGAGGTCTTCTACGGTCATCGGGCGCGCGACTACGGCGTGGACGTGCTGAGCCGGAAGGCCACCACCTTCGTCCGGTCGAGCGCCGGGAAGGAGAGCCCGTTCTTCCTCTACCTCGCGCCCTACGTGCCGCACCTGCCCGCCACGCCCGCGCCGCGCTACCGCGACGCCTTCCGCGGGGTGCACGCCCCCCGCACTCCGGCCTTCGGCCGGGCGGTGTCGGAGTCCCCGCGGTGGCAGCACGCCCTCCCGCGGCTCACCCCAGGACAGGTGGCCGTCATCGACCGCATCTACCGGAAGCGGCTGGCCTCCATGCTCGCGGTGCAGGACATGGTCAGCCGGCTGATCGCAACGCTGCGGCGCACCGGACAGCTGGACAACACCTACCTGATGTTCACGTCGGACAACGGCTACCACCTCGGCCAGCACCGGCTGCCCGCCGGCAAGCGCACGCCCTTTGAAGAGGACATCCGCGCCCCGCTGATCGTCCGCGGTCCGGGCGTACCCGAGGGGCGCAGGGTGCGCGCACTCGCCACCAACGTGGACCTTGGCCCGACCCTCACGGAGCTCGCGGGCGCGCACCCGCCGCCGTTCGTCGACGGGCGCTCGCTGGTGCCTCTGCTCCACGGCGAACGCCCTGACCGGTGGCGCCGCGCCGTGCTCACCGAGCACTTCGACGGCCAGCGCATCCTGCCCTTCGACCCCGACAGCGACCGGATCTGCAAGACCAGGAACGGTTGCATCCAGCCGCCGCGGTTCCACGGGATACGCACCGGCCGCTACACCTACGTCGAGTACGCTACCGGCGCGCGGGAGCTCTACGACCTGCGCCGTGATCCCCACCAGCTGCACAACATCGCCGCCACGGCCGACCCCGTTCTACTGCGGCAGCTGTCGCGGACTCTGCACCGCCTCGCGGCGTGCCGGGCAGGATCCTGCCGCGCCGCCGACCGGGCATGGGGTGCCGCAACGGCCTACTGACGTCCACCCGGCCGTGCGCGGCCGGGCTTGCACCCGCAAACGCCGCGGTCACGCCGCCGTCAGGGCGCTCCCCCTGTGCCCTCCCGCACGACGGCCACGCCCCCCGCCTCGAGTTCGAGACCACCGTCGACGGGTGCCTCCGACACCAGGTCCAGACCGTGCGCCTGGAGCTGCACCGCACTGCCCGTGTGGTTGAGCACCAGGAGATATGCGTGCTCATCGCCGACCCGTCGCACCACCTCGACGCCGGGAGGCGCATCGGCTGGCGCGGTCACGTCGGCCACCGCAAGCACCTTCCGGATGAGCCGCGCGGCTGCACCGCGGCCGAGCTCGGTCGCCAGGTACCACGCGATGCCCTCGCCGTAGGCGTTGCGGGTCACGGCGGGCACACCGGGCAGCGGCCCGTCGACGTAGGAGGCGATCACCTCGGCACCGGTGGGGTGGACAAGCTCGGCCCACACTGTCGCGTTCGCACCGCTGTCGAGCCGCACCTTCTGGCGGGCGCGCAGCGGGAAGAACTCCTCGACGCGCACGCCGAGCATGTCACGGAACGCGCCCGGGTAGCCCCCGAGCCGGATGTGGTCGTTCCCGTCGACGATCCCGGAGAAGTATGTGGCGAGCACGTGCCCGCCCGCAGCGACGTACCCGGTCACGTTCTCCGCGGTCGCGTCGGTCACCAGGTACAGGCTGGGGACGACGACGAGGCGGTAGCGGCTGAGGTCGGCCTCTGGGTGCACGAAATCGACGGTCACCCCCGCGTCCCACAGCGCGCGGTAGAGCGCGCGGACCCGTTCGCGGTAGGTCACGTCGACGCTCGGGTGCGCGTCGAGCTCACAGGCCCACCACGCCTCCCAGTCGAAGAGCACGGCGACCTCCGCGCGCACCGTGCTGCCGCGCAGTTCCTCACATCGGCGGAGGGTGTCCCCCAGCTCGACGACCTCCCGCCACACCTTGGTGTCCTGGCCCCCGTGCGGGACCATCCCGGAATGGAACTTCTCCGCACCCGCGCGTGAGGCCCGCCACTGGAAGAACATGACGCCGTCGGCCCCCCGGGCGAGGTGCTGGAGGCTGTTACGGCGCAGCTGCCCGGGCAACTTGGCCAGGTTGCGGGGCTGCCAGTTGACCGCGCTCGTGGAGTGCTCCATGAGCAGCCAGGGCCGCCCCGACGCCAGCCCGCGGGTGAGGTCGGCGCACATCGACAGGTCGATGTGGGGCTGCGGGTCGGTTCCGACGAGGTAGTGGTCGTTGGATACCAGGTCGACCTCGCGCGCCCAGGCCCAGCAGTCGACTGCGTCCCGGTGGACCATGAAGTTCGTCGTGACGGGCACGCCAGGGCTGACCCGGTGCAGCACGTCCCGCTCGGAGCGGAAGCAGTCGAGCAGCTCGTCGGAGGAGAACCGGCGGTAGTCCAGCCGCTGGGTGGGGTTGGCGAACGTCGGGGTGAGCCGGGGAGGAAGCACCTCCTCCCAGTCGGAGTAGCGCTGCGACCAGAACGCGGTTCCCCACGCGTCGTTGAGGTCGTCCACATCGCCGTAGCGGGTGCGTAGCCACTCCCGGAACGCCGCGGCGCTGACGTCGCAGAAGCACTGCGCGACGTGGCAGCCGTACTCGTTCCCGACGTGCCACATGGCAAGCGCCTCGTGGCCGTGGTAGCGCGTCGCCAGGGCCTCGGCCAGGGCGGTGGCCCGCTCGCGGTACACCGGGGAGCTGGGGCAGTACGCCTGCCGCGCGCCGGGCCACAGCCGCCTGCCGTCCCGCCGGGCGGGCAGCGTCTCCGGGTAGAGCCGGGAGAACCAGGGCGGCGGCGAGGCGGTGGCGGTCGCGAGGTCGACGGCCACGCCGCCTTCGGCCAGCATGTCCATGACGCGGTCCAGCCACCCGAACTCGTACTTGCCCTCCGCGGGCTCCAGCATCGCCCAGCTGAAGATGCCGACGGAGACGAGCGAGACGCCGGCCTCCTGCATGAGGCGCACGTCCTGCGCCCACACCTCCTCCGGCCACTGCTCGGGGTTGTAATCGCCACCGAAGCAGATCCCGCGCACCCGATCAGGCCACATCACCATGCGCGCAGCTTGGCGTCCGGCCTGGTCAGGAGTCAACAAAGACACCCGGCACGTGAGGTGCCAACCCGACAGGTCGCGTTGAATCGCGCGACGACAACGCAGCGAGGGCTCCCGCGTTTGCGCGCTCGCCCGAGGAAGTTCAGGGCCGCGTCACCCCTGGGTCCGGTCGGCTTTCCCGGCCACACGTTGCCTGGTACGGCATCTGCCGGCGGTCCGCCGGGCCAACCGCAACCGCAGGGACCGGCAGACGCGTAGTCCCCACGTGCGCAGAACACAGCTCACTGGAGCGTGGCGTACCTGACCGACCGAGGAGAGTTGATGAGGACACTCGTGCTAGGGGGAGACGGCTATCTGGGGTGGCCGACGGCGTTGTATTTGTCGGCGGTCGGGCATGAGGTGGGGGTGGTCGATAGTTTCGTGCGCCGTCAGTATGATCATGAGTTGGGTGT
>JBOHCZ010000273.1:0-5326 GCA_050699195.1 Streptomycetales bacterium | reverse complement strand
GGACACGGTGACGCCGGCGGGTAGTTGGCCGTACTCATGCTTCGGCGATACGCCGTGCGGCGCCGAGCCGTCAGCCGTGGCCAGCCCGCGCAGGCGCTTGAGCGGCGTGAAACGCCACTCCTCCTCGCGGCCTCCTGGCACGACGAAGTCATCGACGTCGTAGGACGCGAGACGTGCCGGCCGCGCGTCGGGTGGCTGCTCGCCCGGCGCACCGTGGGAGTGCGGGGCGGGACGAGCCCCGGCACCCTCCTCGGGACGCAGCACCTGGGCTGCCACGGCCGCCTGCTGGGCCTCCGCCTCCTGCTCCGGGGTAAGCTCCTGCTCGTCGCTGCGCCGCTCCACATCAACGGTCGCGCTCCGGTCCTCGCTCGCACCTCGCTCGTCGCTGCGCCGCTCCACTAGCCCACGGCCCCTTCCATCTGCAGCTCGATGAGGCGGTTGAGCTCGAGGGCGTACTCCATCGGCAGCTCCTTGGCGATGGGCTCCACGAACCCTCGGACGATCATGGCCATCGCCTCGTCCTCGGACATGCCGCGGCTCATCAGGTAGAACAGCTGGTCCTCGCTCACCTTGGAGACGCTGGCCTCGTGCCCCATGGTCACGTCGTCCTCGCGGACGTCGACGTAGGGGTAGGTGTCGGAGCGGCTCACCGTGTCGACGAGCAGCGCGTCGCACTTCACCGTCGACTTGGAACGGTGGGCACCCTCCTGCACCTGGACGAGGCCGCGGTAGGACGTACGGCCTCCGCCGCGCGCGACCGACTTGGAGATGATCGTGCTGGAGGTGTTGGGCGCGCAGTGCACCATCTTGGCGCCCGCGTCCTGGTGCTGCCCCTCGCCGGCGAAGGCAACGGACAGCGTCTCGCCCTTGGCGTGCTCTCCGAGCAGCCAGACCGCGGGGTACTTCATGGTGACCTTGCTGTTGTGCACGATGAAGCCCTCGGAGACAAAGTTTCCGACTCCCTCGACCTCGATGTCCCAGGTCGGCACGGTCTCCAGCGGCTCACTCACCTCGACCTTGCGAACCTGTACCGACTCGGGCAGCTCGATCGACGAGCGGCCCACGGACCTGAAGTGCCGCAGCCGAGCCGGAACCTGCGCGTCGACGGCCCGGCGCAGCCCGGGTGAGACCACCGCGCGCAGCCGCTCGTCGGCAACGAACTCCAGCCGGTGGGCGCCGCGGGCGACGGCGGCCCGCCCCACGGCGACGACCTCGCGCTCCTCGTCGAACTCGGTGTGCACCCGGCCCGGGACCCCAAGGGAGTTCAGCACCCGGCCCATGTCTTCCAGCAGGGCACGGTTGACGGACTTGACGCTGAACCCTCGGCGGCCGCGACTGGCACACCCGTCGGTGTCGAGCAGGCCTGCCACGAAGCTGAGCCGCTGCGACTCCGGCAGGCTCAGCACCCAGTCCGGGACACGCTTGGCGCCCGCCCCGGTGGCAAAGCCGTTGCCCTCGATGAGATCGGCGAGCTCCACGCTGTTCCACTGCACGGTCACGCCGTCGCCGCGTTCCCCCGGCGTTGTGGTGGGCATCAGCTCACCCATCACTCGCATGAGCCGCTCGCGAGCCCTGTCCCCGGTGGGCACCGAGAAGACGACCTTTGCCCAGCGGGTGCCGCCGCCCGCTCCGGCGACCCGCTCGATCGAGCCGTCTCCGAGGAACGCCCCGAACAGCCACATCAGGTCGTCGATCGTGGTCTCGGGTGTGACCAGCCGTGCCTCGCGGCGACGCACCGCCGCGAAGCTGTCGGCGTACTGGTTGCGGCCGGTGAACGTGGTCACGGTCTCCGGCACCTCGAGCTTGTGCGGCTGCCCGTAGTCGAGGCTGGTGGCCGGCACGATCGCCTCGCTCAGCTGGTCGGCCCGCACGTACGCGAGCGTGTACCGCCCGGACTTCTTCGCCTTCTCCGGGTCGTAGCTATAGGAGTAGAACGGGTGGTTGTCGGTGACGCGCAGGCTCCGGATGCCGGTGCTGACCTCGCGGACCGGCTGCCTGCCCGAGAACCGCTTCCCCAGCACCTTCCGGAAGCACAGCTCGCCGCTGGCGTGGTCGAACGCGAGCACCTCCTCGCCGGGGCTCACCATCTCGATCGGCTTGACCCCGCCCGGCGTCGTCACGGTCGAGCCCTCGGCGAGGCAGCCGAGGTTGCCGTCGACCCACTCCATGGTCGCGCCCTCGTGGGCGACAGCCCGCTTCGTGACCAGGTTGTAGACGTTGTTCGACCAGTTCTGGATCGTGGTGTAGCGGCAGCGAGCGCCCCGCTTCACGACGATCTCGACGACCGCCGAGTGCAGCGAGTCAGTCTTGTAGATGGGCGCGGTGCAGTTGTGCACGGCGAACCCGCGAGCCAGGTAGCTGTCCGGGGCCGCCACGTCCAGGTTGTAGACCGGCTCGTCCGCGGTGCGCACGTCGCGGCTCTTGACCGGGACGAGGAAGTGGTCGCCGGCGTCCCGCACCTGGCGGGTGCCGTTGCCGCCTTCGGTCCACTGCACCTGGAACAGGTCACGCCTGGCCACCTGACGGCCCAGGATCTCGCCGGGTCCGGCAGGGCGCCGCAGCTCGACCGTGGCGAAGGTGCCGAGCCGGGCGAGGATCGCCTGCAGCTGCATCGCCCAGACCCGCGAGACGGTGTGGACGCGCGTCCACGTGGCACCGTGACGCGGTACGACGTTCCCGTCGCCTCGCACGTAGGTCTCCACCAACGCGCGGAGGAACTCCCCGTCCTGGCGCATGAGGTCCGGCGAGAGCTGCTTGTTCGTGGCCCCGCTGCCCACGTGGGTGCGCATGGCGTGGTAGCCAGCCTTGGTGTAGACGAGCACCCGGGCCTCATGCCTGTCCTCGTTGTAGAACACCGAGCCAGGCGTGTCGTAGAGCTCCTTGCACAACCGCTGCACGTCCTCGACGTACTCCGTCTCGTCGAGGTGGAACGAGAACACCAGCGACTCGCAGCCATTGGTCAGCGCGGCGTGGCCCTCGGCCAGGTAGTACCCGGCGAGCCGGGCGAGCTCGATCGGGAGGATCGTGCCAGCCGGCTCGGGCTTCGGCTTCGGGTACACCAGGAAGTCCCCGACGTTCACGTCCTTGGCCTCGACCCAGCGGGGCTCGGCGGCGCGCAGCTTCGCGCTGTCGACCTCGGGCAGCCAGCCGTTGCGCGGGGCACGCGAGACCAGCACCTCGCTGCGGGGCACGACGCGGAGCGGATGCTCCTCCGTCACCGAGAACGCATTGGACGGCGAGATCGGCGTGAACGTGTAGAGCGGGCCGCGGTAGTCGCGCATCTGGACCGCCGACACCCGGGCCGGGCGCCCGTCATGGGTGAGCACGTACTCCCCGACCCGGACGCTCTCGATGGCCCGCCAGTCGCCGTCCGCGGTGGCGACCAGCTCGCCGGCCGGCAGGCACCCCTCGACGTAGTGGACGTAGGAGTCCTCGTCGGCGATGATCAGGGTCCGCTCGAACTGGCCCATGTTCTCGGTGTTGATCCGGAAGTAGGCCTGCAGCGGGATCTCGACGTGCACGCCCTTCGGCACGTAGATGAACGACCCGCCGGACCACACGGCGGTGTTGAGCGCCGCGAACTTGTTGTCGCCGGTCGGGATGACCGAGCCGAAGTACTCCTCGAACAGCTCGGGGTGCTCGCGCAGCCCGGTGTCGGTGTCGAGGAAGACAACACCCTGTTCTTCCAGATCTTCCCTGATTTTGTGGTAAACGACCTCACTTTCGTACTGGGCGGCCACGCCCGCGATCAGGCGCTGCTTCTCCGCCTCGGGTATGCCGAGCTTGTCGTAGGTGCTCTTGATGTCCGCGGGCAGCTCGTCCCAGGTGGTGGCCTGCTTCTCGGTCGAACGGACGAAGTACTTGATGGTGTCGAAGTCGATGCCGCCGAGGTTGGCCCCCCAGGTCGGCATGGGCTTCTTACCGAAGAGCCGCAGTCCCTTGAGACGCCGCTTGAGCATCCACTCCGGCTCGTTCTTCTTCGCCGAGATGTCGCGGACGACCTCCTCGTCGAGCCCCCGGCGCGCGCTCGCACCGGCGACGTCGGAGTCGGCCCATCCGTACTCATACCTACCCAGGCCCTCGAGCTCGGGGTGAGCGGTGGTGCTCATGCGGTGTCCCTCCCGGAAAGCGGGGTGGTGTCGTCGTGCCGTGCTGTCGCGGGGCTCCCGGGCGGACCGGGTTGCGCCCCCCGCGGCACGTAGGTCGTGCAGACGCCGTCGCCGTGCGCGATGGTCGCCAGGCGCTGTACGTGGGTGCCGAGCAAGCGGCCGAAGACCTCAGTCTCCGCCTCGCACAGCTGCGGGAACTGCTCGGCGACGTGAGCCACCGGGCAGTGGTGCTGGCAGAGCTGCTCGCCTCCGATCGCCGGGCTGCGGTGTGCGGTGGCAGCGTAGCCGTCTCCCGTCAGCGCCTCGGCCAGCGCCTGTGTCTTGTGCTCGGCACTCGCGGCCTCGAGACCGGGGCGGTAACGCTCCTCCAGCTCGGATACGCGTGAACGGGCGAAGCTCTGCACGGCCTGCGCGCCCTCGCGTTCGGCGAGGAACCGCATCGCCGCGACCGCCAGGTCGTCGTAGGCCTGGTAGAAGACGTCACGGCCGGCCTGGGTGAGCGCGAAGACCTTGGCCGGGCGGCCGCGGCCGCGCGCGCCGTCGGTCCGCTGCTCCCGCGCCTCCAGCACGCCCTCCTCGACCAGCGCGTCCAGGTGCCGCCGCACGGCGGCCGCCGTGAGGTCGAGCCGCTCCGCCAGGTCTCCAGCGGTGGACGGGCCGTTTTCGAGGATGGAGCGCGCGACCCGGGCGCGGGTACCCGCGTGGCCCTCGGCCCCCAGCGGACCTGCCGCAGAGGCCTCGGGTGGCATGCGGGAAGCTGCCACCGGCGCTCCCCTCCCTTCGCGGACGTTTTTCACAACAACATTGTCACGTTATTCCGGCCCCAGGACAAATCCGCGGCACTCGAACGGCCGTGACCTGTGTCACCGTGATCTTCACCGTGATCTTCACCGTGACCCTCACCGCGAGACCGGGGAGCGCCGCGGGGCCACGCCTGCTGGTCGTAGACTCGCGCCATGGCAGGGGAGCCCGCGGTCGAAATCTCCGGTCTCGTCAAACGGTACGACGGCAGGGCGGCGGTGGACGGCCTCTCGCTTACCGTGCCGCGCGGTACGGTCACGGCGGTGCTGGGCCCCAACGGGGCCGGAAAGACGACGACGATCGAGACCTGTGAGGGGTTCCGCAGGCCCGACGCCGGCACGGTGCGGGTGCTCGGCCTGGACCCGGTCCGCGACGCCTGGGCGCTGCGCCCCCGCGTCGGCGTGATGCTGCAAGGG
>JBOHCZ010000272.1:0-2962 GCA_050699195.1 Streptomycetales bacterium | reverse complement strand
CCCGCTCGACGACGTGGCGCACATGCTCGGGCGTGGTGCCGCAGCACCCTCCGACGAGGGAGAGGCCGTACTCCCGGGTGAACTGGTCGTGGGCGTCCGCGAGCTGCTCGGGCGTCAGCGGGTAGCGGGCACCGTCGGCGGTCAGCTCGGGCAGCCCTGCGTTGGGCATGCAGGACAGCTTCACCCGAGCGTGCTTGGCGAGCTGGCGCAGGTGCTCGCTCATCTCCGCGGGCCCGGTGGCGCAGTTGAGCCCGACCATCTCGACACCGAGCGGCTCGAGAGCGGTGAGCGCGGCCATGATCTCCGAGCCGAGCAGCATCGTCCCCGTCGTCTCGACCGTGACCTGCGCGAGGACCGGCAGGTCGGCGTCGGCGGCCCGCAGGGCGCGGTGGGCGCCGGTGATCGCCGCCTTGGTCTGCAGCAGGTCCTGGCAGGTCTCGACGAGGATGGCGTGGGCGCCCCCGGCGACCAGTCCCGCGACGTTCGCCTGGTAGGCGTCGCGCAGGTCCGCGAAGCTCGCGTGGCCCAACGTCGGGAGCTTGGTGCCGGGGCCAACAGAACCCAGCACCCAGCGGGGTGCGCCCGGGGTGCAATGATCGTCGGCGACCTCGCGGGCGAGTCGGGCTCCCACCTCGGAGAGCTCGTAGACCCGGTGGGCGATGTCGTACTCGCCGAGGTTCCCCAGGTTGCATCCAAAGGTGTTGGTCTCGATGCAGTCGGACCCGGCGGCCAGGAAGCCGTCGTGCACCGAGCGGACGACATCGGGACGGGTGACGTTGAGGATCTCGTTGCAACCCTCCAGGCCCATGAAGTCGTCCAGCGGGAGGTCGTAGTTCTGCAGCATGGTGCCCATCGCCCCGTCCGCGACGACGACGCGTTCGTCGAGCGCTCGGCGGAAGGACTGCGGGGTGGCGCTCATGCAACATCTCCGTAGGTCGGGGCCGTTGTCCCTGGACCCGCGACGGCGCGCGGCGCTGTCCGGCGTTACCGTCGGCGAGCAGCCCCACCAGCCTATGGCAGGCGCACCACAACGCCTCGACGCTCCTTACTCCCCACGGGGGCGCTACCGTCTGGAACGATGGAAAACGCCCGGCGGGGGCGGGCACGCGCCACGTGGAGGTGCTGTGACAGACAGTAATGCCCGGTATGGAACGGTCCTCGTCGGGACCGACGGATCCGAGTCGTCTCTTCGGGCCGTGGAGCGGGGCGCCGCGGTGGCCCACGCTGCCGGCGGCGAGCTGGTGATCGTCTGCGCCTACGACCCGCCCAGGTCACGCGACGTCGAGGAAGCCCAGGAGGTGCTTGGAGACGAGGCCTACAAGGTCGTCGGGTCGAACCCCGCAGAGGAGGCGCTTCGGGCTGCGCGGGAACGCGCAGCGAGCGCGGGCCTGACGGCGGTGGAGACCGTGGCCGTCGTCGACGACCCGGTGGACGCCCTGATCGACGTCGTCGACAAACGCGATGTCGACCTGCTCGTGGTCGGCAACCGCGGGCTCAACACCCTCGCGGGCCGCGTCCTGGGCTCGGTGCCCTCCGACGTCGCGCGGCGGGCCAGCTGCGACGTGCTCATCGTGCGGACGACGAGAGGAGGGCGCTGGTCGTGATCGGCTAGCCCGCAGGGTTCTGCCGCCCGTGGTCCAGTCGGGTGCTCGAGGTTCCGGCGCCCCGGCGACCGCCACGTACCCTTGCACTGACCCGCAGGAAGGCCTGCGAGAGGGTGCGGGACCTGACCGGTCCCGGCGTGACAACCTCGCAGATGACGATCCTGGGAAGGAACCGGCGTCGCCGGCGCGGAAGGAGGTCTGGGTGATCGAGCTCGAGGGGGTTCCCGAGCTCGTCGACCCGGTCATGGTGGCCGCGTTCGAGGGCTGGAACGACGCTGGCGACGCGGCCTCGGGGGCGGTCGACCACATGGAGCGGGTCTGGCAGGCCAAGCCCATCGCCGCGCTCGACCCGGAGGACTACTACGACTTTCAGGTCAACCGCCCGCTCGTCACCCTCGACGAGGCGACGACCCGCAACATCACCTGGCCTACGACGCGGCTCTCGCTGGCCCGCCCGCAGGGGCACGAGCGCGACCTCGTGGTGGTCCGCGGCATCGAGCCCAACATCCGCTGGCGGTCGTTCTGCGCTGAGTTGCTCGGGGTGGCGCACGAGCTCGGGATCGAGCTCGTGGTGACGTTGGGGGCGCTGCTGGCCGACGCGCCGCACACCCGGCCGGTACCCGTCACCGGGACGACCTCGGACGAGGGCGTGGCGCGCAGCCTCAACCTCCGCGAGTCGCGCTACGAGGGGGCGACCGGCATCGTCGGGGTGCTGCAGGACGCCTGCGGGCGGGCCGGTCTGCCGGCGGTGTCCGTCTGGGCGGCCGTGCCGCACTACGTGGCGCAGGCGCCCTGCCCGAAGGCCACTCTGGCGCTGCTGCGCCAGATCGAGGAGATTCTCGACGTGTCGATCCCGCTCGGCGAGCTGCCCGACGAGGCGCGCGCGTGGGAACGTGGGGTCGACGAGCTGGCCTCGGAGGACAGCGAGGTGGCCGAGTACGTGCGGGCGCTGGAGGAGGCGAAGGATACCGCCGAGCTTCCGGAGGCCACCGGTGAGGCGATCGCCCGGGAGTTCGAGCGCTACCTCCGGCGGCGTGGGGACCAGGGAGACGGCCCGCAGCGTTGATCTTGGCATTTCCGCCCCTTCGCGCGTCGCGTCGAGGGCGGAAATGCCAAGATCGGCGGAGGGGTCGGCGCGGGAGCAGACCGGTTGCGGCCTACAACGCGACACCCAGCAGGGCATCGACAGCGCGCGACACCAGGCCTGGCGCGGCCTCGTCGCTGCCCCCGCGCAGACGCTGCTCCTGCGCCCACCGGTCGACCGCGGCCAGCGCCGCGGGGGCGTTCAGATCATCGGCCAGCTCCCGCCGCACCGCAGCCAGCGCCCCGTCGGCGGGCGGGCCGTCGGGGCGGGACAC
>JBOHCZ010000271.1:0-3812 GCA_050699195.1 Streptomycetales bacterium | reverse complement strand
GCACCGGGGTGACCGGGGTGGTGCCCGCGAGCCGGCGCGCGGCCTGCTCGCTCCGCGGGTCGTCGCCGTCGGCGAGGATGACCCGCGGCCGCGATCCGGCCAGGGCGGCCCGCCAGTGCCGGGTGAGCTCGGTCATCGGATGGTCCCCGCCGCCGCTCTCTCAGCGCCGCGCGTCGGTGCCGGTCAGGTGGCTGTACTTGGCGAGCAGCCGGGTCGGCTGCTTGAGCGCGTCGCGCCGGAACGGCTCACCCAGCTCGAGGGAGTCGAGGCTGACATCGACGACGGTGGGCCGGCGGTGGCCGAACGCCTCCTTGATCGCCGGCTGGAGGTCGCTCTCGCGTTCCACGGTCAGCCCTTCGGCCCCCATCGCCTTCGCCACCTCGGCGAAGTTCGGGTTCGCCAGGTTGCTGCCGACGTAGCGGTCCGCGTAGTAGTCGATCTGGTTCTTCTTCTCCGCGCCCCACTGGGCGTTGTTCCACACGACCGCGACGACCGGGATGTCCTCGCGGACCGCCGTCATCACCTCGGCAAGGCTCATCCCCCAGGCGCCGTCCCCGACGTAGGCCATCACCGGCGCGTCGGGAGCGGCCAGCTGCGCGCCCAGCGCCGTGGGGTAGGCGTAGCCGCAGTTGCCGAAGGTCATCGCCGCGAGGAACTTCCTGGGCTCCTCGAAGTGCAGGTAGCTGTTGGAGACCGAGCAGACGTTGCCGATGTCGGTCGTCACCACGGTCCCGGGCGGCATCGCGTCCCGGACCAGCGCCAGCGCGCGGCGGGGGCTGATCGGATCGCCGCTCCTGTTGGACCAGGAGTCGAGCTCCTGCGCCCACGCCCGCCGCTCATCGGCGATGCGGGCGATCCGCTGGGCGTCCCGCGGCCGCTCACCGGTGTCCGCACGCAGGGCGCGCAGCAGCGCCACAGCGGTCTGCCTCGCGTCGCCGTTGACGGGGAGGTCGGCCCGCTTGGTCAGGCCGAGGACCCGGTGGTCGGCGTCCACCTGGATGAGCCTGGCGGTCTTCGGCCAGTAGTCCAGCCCGTGCTGGGGCAGCGTGCCGAAGGGGTTCAGCCGGCAGCCCAGGGCGAGCACCACGTCGGCCTCAGTGATGAGCCGCATGGCCGCCTTCGACCCCTGGTATCCGAGGGGTCCGACGGAGAGCTCGTGGCTGGCCGGGAACGAGTCGTTGTGCAGGTAGGAGTTGGCCACAGGAGCCGAGAGGTACTCGGCCAGCGCCCTGACTTCCTCCACGGCGCCGGCATGCACCACGCCACCGCCCGAGACGATGACGGGGAAGCGCGCCTGCGAGAGCAGCCGCGCGGCCTCCTCGATCTGGTCCTGCGGGCCCGGCCCGCGGCGCAGCGTCGCCGAGGGGTAGATCTCGTAGTCGCCTTCGCCGTAGAAGTAGTCGCGGGGGATGTCGACCTGCACAGGGCCGCACTCCGCCTTCGCCACGTAGAACGCCCGGCGGAGCAGCTCGGCCATCCGGTCGGGCCGGTTGACCTGCACCTGCCACTTCGTGATCTTGGAGAAGATCGGCAGCTGCTCGGTCTCCTGGAAGCCTCCGAGGCCGACGCCGCCCGACCCGGCCGACGGGGTCACCACCACCATAGGGGTGTGCGCCCAGTACGCGGCGGCGACCGCGGTGACGAAGTTCGTGATGCCGGGCCCGTTCTGCGCGATGGTGACGGTCGGCCGGCCGCCCACTCTCGCGTACCCGTCCGCCATGTGGGCCGCGTTCTGCTCGTGGGCCACCGGCAGGAAGCGGATGCCGGCGGCCGGGAACAGGTCCAGCGCGTCCATGTAGGCCGAACCCACGATGCCCGGCACGACGCTGGCACCCTCGGCGGCCAGGGTCTCGACGAAAGCCTCGCTCGGCGTCATCCGTACCGGCCCGTGTGCCGCGTCGTCACCCGACATTCGCCACCTCCGTCGATAGTCGAACCAGGCACTCGTGCGGCCCGCGGGGGGCGCGGCACCGGCACCACGTCTGGAGTCGTGTTCTACTTAGTGGAATGCAGTACCATGGAACCTAGGAAGTTTTGGAATCCGATGTCAATACCTGGAACGAGCCCGAATCGCGAAGTATGATCTGGTTCATCGTGGTCGGGGAGGCAGGTTTTCTTGAGTGAGCGGTCGTCCACCGTCACCGCCCGTGCCGCAGGCGACGACAAGGCGGTGGGCACGCAGGCCATCAGGCGCGCGCTCGCGGTGCTGCAGCTGTTCAGGGACACCAAGACCGACCTGGGCAACACGCAGATCGCCAACGCCTTGGGCCTGCGCCCAAGCACCACGCACCGCATCGTCCGGGCCCTCGTCGACGAGGGATACCTCACCCAGAACGCGGAGAACGAGCGCTACTACCTCAGCCGGGAGGCGGTTCTGCTGGGGCTCGCCGCGCAGCGAAGCCTCGGGCTGAGCGCCGCCCTGCCGGTGCTCGAGCGGGTCAGCGCCAGCACATCGGAGTCGGTCAACCTCGGCGTGTCCGACGGCACGCACGCACTGGTCGTGCTGCGGGTCGAGTCGCCGCTGCCGCTCCGGTTCGACCAGCCACCTGGTACCCGGGTGCCGCTGCACGCCTCCTCGATGGGGAAGGCACTGCTGGCGTTCGGGGGTGACGTCGACAGCTACGTGGAGACCCTCGGCGGCGGGCTGTCCAGCTACACCCCCCACACCGTCACCTCGGTGCCTGCGCTCCGCAAGGAGATCGAGCTCACCAGGGAGCGCGGCTACAGCCTCGACGACGAGGAGTCCATCACAGGAGTGCGCTGCGTCGGCGCCCCCATCGCCAACGCCAGCGGCCGCGCGCGCGCCGCCGCGGCCATCCAGGCGCCCTCCGTCCGCCTCCCCGACTCGCGCATCGACAAGCTCGCCGAGGAGATCGTGACGGCCGCCGCGGAGATCGCCGACCTCCTGCCACCTGACCACGAGTTCTGACCGGTTCTGAGACCGAGCTGCGCCCGCCATGGTCCTGCCGACGAGAGCCCCGGAGCTCGCCGACCTCGATCTCCTGCTCTCGGTCGAGAAGTTCGGCAGCCTCGGTAAGGCCGCCCGGGCGCACGGCATCTCCCAGCCGGCCGCGAGTGCGCGGATCCGGCTCGTCGAGCGCCGGCTGGGCCTGCGGCTGCTGGACCGTTCGCCGTCCGGCTCGCGGCTGACGCCTGCCGGGCGGACCGTCGTCGAGTGGGCCCGCAACGTCGTCGACGCGGCCGCCGAGCTGCTCGGCGGTGCGACCGCCTTGCGCAACGGTGAGCACGGCTGGCTGCGCGTCGCGGCGAGCCTCACCGTTGCGGAGTACCTTCTCCCGCGCTGGCTCGTCGCACTGCGCGGACAGCTTCCCGACGTCACCGTCGCCCTGCGTGCCGAGAACTCCCAGGATGTCGTCGAGCACGTCCGTGTCGGCGCCGTCGACATGGGCTTCGTCGAGGACCCCTCACCGCACGCCGATCTCGTGGAGCACATCGTCGCGGACGACGAGCTGGCCGTGGTCGTCGGGCGGAGCCACCCGTGGACGCGTCGCCGCTCCCCGCTCACGGCCCGGCAGCTTTCCGCGGGCCGGCTGGTGCTGCGCGAGCAGGGTTCCGGCACCCGCGAGACCCTCCGTTGCGTGCTGGGCGACCTGCATGACGAGGACCCCCACCTCGAGCTCGCGTCGACCACGGCGATCAAGGAGGCCGTCGCGGCCGGTGCGGGTGCGGCCGTGCTCAGCCTGCTCGCCGTCGAGCACGAGCTGCGGGACGGCGAGCTGGTCCGGGTGCCGGTACGGGATATCGCGCTGCGCCGCCAGCTGCGCGCCGTGTGGCGGAGGACAGCTGAGCTG
>JBOHCZ010000270.1:0-20767 GCA_050699195.1 Streptomycetales bacterium | reverse complement strand
GGCCTGGAACACCACCTGCGCTGGCACCTGTGGCGACGACACCACCAAGCCCGCGCCCGCTGGTTCCACCAACGAACCCGCCTGGCCCTCCGATGACCAGATCACGATCTCGGACTGCCGTACTAGGCGCCCACGCCGAACACCTCCAGGGCGGAGTAGACCGCCACCAAGCCCAGCGCGATCGTGCTGACGATCAGGAAGGTGTTGAAGAGCTTGCTGCCGTGCAACCGGGGATCCGTCTCGGTCTTACGCAGGTACCACGCCGCTACGACCACGCCCAGCAGCACAATACCGCTGACAATGCCGCCGATCTGGACCATGATCACCGGCTCGGAGATGTAGAGGTAGACAGCACCCCAGAGGATCGGCAGCAGCACCGTGAAGATGCGAATCCATCGCAACCGGGTCGAGGGATTGTGCCAGTCGATGAGGTCAAGAGTGCCCAGGAAATCCGTGTAGGTCCGCGCCCAGCTCGGTATTGCGGCCCAGAGAGTCGACCCGAGCACCGCGATGGCACCGATGAGGAATGCAACGGAGGCCCATTGACCCAGGGTGTCGGTGTACATCCGCGACAGCGTCGTGAGCATCTCGTTGCTCTCGGGCAACAGGCCCTGTGGATGCAGCACGGCGGCGCCCATGATGAAGAAGGCCAGCGTGGCGAAGGTGTAGACGACCCAGGACAGGAAGACGTCCTTGTACATCACCTTGATCCAGCCATTGGCGCGTCGAGCCCACTCTTCGCTGTCATCCGGCGGGCCGGCCCAGCGGGCATAGCCCTTCTCGATACACCAGTAGGTGTACCAGGTGATCTCGTTGACGCTGATGCCGGTGATTCCGAACATGGCGAGCGCCGCTCCGAGCGCCCCGGCCGGGATACTGAACGTGAAGCCGCCCAGAAGTTCGCCCGGGTCGTAGGCGAACGGCGTGAAAGGCAATCCGGCAGCGATGGCGACGGTGAACAGCACGAAGATCACGATCAGCAGACCGGCGACGCGCTCGATCAGGCCGTAGCGATTCGAGTAGAGGAAAGCGATGCTGGACACGACGACGATAACCGTCCAGACCAGCAGGGAAGTAAATCCCAGCGGGTCCCCGCCGACGGGCATTAACAAGCTGAAGGCGATGGCGACGCCTCCGACGATGCCGCCGTACTGGATGTTCTTCGCGAGGAAGAGGACGAGCCATGTGATGTTGATCCAGCCGATCCGGCCGAACTTGGGTGGCACCTTGTTGTAGCCGGTAATCGCGGGCTGGCCGGTCGAGATGGTCCAGCGGGCGAGTTCGACCTGCACCGCGACCTTGACCAGGGTGCTGACGATGACGAACCACAAGATGATGAAGCCGACCTGGGCGCCGAGCGTAGTGGTGGCGATGAGCTCACCCGAGCCGACGATGGACGCGGTGACGATCAGGCCCGGCCCGAGGTAGCGGACACTCTGACGCCACCCCGTGGGTGGTTCCTTGATGCCTTCGGGGGTCAGATGATAGGGGTCATCTACTGCCTGCATGGTGTTCGTTGCCACCGGTGACCTCCTTGAAGCTAGTGGAAGAGTCCGCGGATGTGGTCGTACAGATTGGCCTTTGCCTCGATGCCGATGCCGGGGGCGTCCGGCAGATGCACCCGCCCGCCCTCGATCGGTATGCCGTCGGCGAAGCCGCCGAAAGGCTCGAAAACCGCGGGGTAGGACTCACACCCACCGAGCCCGAAAGCCGCGGCGATCGCGAGGTTGTACTGGTGACCGCCGTGGGGACAGCAACGCGCGGGGGCCCACCCGTGCCGGCCCATGAGGCGAAGGATTTCGACGTACTCGGGAACGCCGTAGCTGAGTGCGGGGTCGATCTGTATGACGTCTCGATCGGCCCGCAGCCCGCCGTACAGCAGCAGGTTGCGCGCATCCCGCACCGAGAACAGATTCTCCCCCGTCGCGAGCACACCGGGATAATGCTCGGCGACAACCGAGTGCCCGAGATAGTCGAGCGGGTCGCAGGGTTCCTCGTACCACAACAGGTCGTAACCCGCGAGCGCGTTCGCGTAGTCGAGGGCAGCCGGCACGTCGAAGCGACCGTTGGCGTCGACCGCGAGCCGGAAGCCGGCGGGCAGGATGTCAAGGACCGCCTCGATGCGCCGGATGTCCTCGTCCAGCGGCGCCCCGCCGATCTTGATCTTCACCTCCCGGAAGCCGAGGTCGAGGTACCGGCGCACCTCGTCCCGAAGCGTCTCGAGCTTCCTGTCCGGGTGGTAATAGCCGCCGGCCGCGTACACCCACACGTCCTCCGCGGGGGCGCCCACTAACCCGAAGCGCTGATGCAGCATCCGGTACAGCGGCTGACCCGCCGCCTTCGCCGCGAGGTCCCACAGCGCCATGTCGAGGATCCCGGCCGCGACAGCGCGGTCACCGTGGCCCCCGGGCTTCTCGTTGGACAGCACCACCTCGCGGACGGCCACCGGGTCGACGACACCGGTGCCGGGGTCGAGGAGGTCTTGGACGGGCGCCGCTTCCAGGCGCGGCAGCAGGCGCCCGGTGAGGATGCCGGTTTGCGCGTACCGGCCGTTGGAGTTGAAGCCGTAACCGACGAGCGGCTCACCGTCCACGACGGCGTCGCTCACGACGGCGACCACGGACACGGTCATCTTCGAGAAGTCGATGACCGCGTTGCTCATCGTCGACGCGATCGGCGCCTCGGCGACCTTGACCTCCGTGATCCGCATCCTCACCGCCCTCCAGCTCGCGGGTTGCCGGCAGTGGACGCTCGTACGACCAGCTCGGCGGGAAGCAGCCGGTGGTCCGCCCCGCGCTCGGCGCCCGAGGGGTCGTCCCCCTGCGCGCTGACGAGATCGAGCATCAGACCCGCCACCACCTCGGCCATCTCGCGGTAGGGCACCGCGATCGTCGTCAGGCCCGGATGGCACAGGGCGGGCCAGGCCCGGTCGCCGTAGACGACGAGGGACAGCTTTTCTGGAACGGCTGCCTCGAGTTCCTGCACGGCCCGCGCCGCGCCGATGGACAGGCTGCTGCTGCCCACCAGCAGAGCGGACGGAGGATCGGCGCGGTCGAGCAGTTCGCGCGCCGCCTTGTACCCGTCTTCCTCGGTCGGCGCCTCCAGCCGGATGCGTCGCGGGGACAGGGACAGGCCGGCCCGCCGCAGTGCGGCGCGGGTGCCCTCGAGGCGATCCCGCCCGTTACTCACCGTGTCGGTCGTCCCGAGGTAGGCGATGTCCTCGCGCCCCAGGGAGAGCAGGTGGTCAACGGCAGCCTCGAACGCGGACCGGTCGTCGCAGAACACCCCCCGCGCACCGAGCTCACCGGACCGGTTGAACTCCACGACCGGCAGGGCCGACAGGATCTCGCGGGACCGGTCGGTGAACCCGACCGAGGGGGCGGCAATGAGGCCCGCCACCTGCGCCCCCGCCAGTCCGGACAACGCCTCCGACTCCCGCTCCGGATCGTCCCCGGAGATGGCCAGGATGAGCTGGTACCCCGCAGCGCCGAACAACTGGGCGCACACCCCGGCGGCGATCGAGTAGGCCAGGTTGTGTACGTCAGGAACGAGGAACCCGACGAACGGCTGTGACCGCGCGGCGAGGGAGCGAGCGAGCCGGTTGGGGACGTAGCCCCGCCGCCTGGCCAGCTTGAGGACTCGCCGGGCGACCTCGGGCCGTACGGCCGAACTGCCGTTGAGGGCCCGTGAGACGGTGGCCGTCGACAGGTTCAGCTCGGCCGCAAGGTCAGTGACGCGCACCGCCCCCTACCCCGGGCGTTGCGCCTTACGGTTTCCGGCACCACTACCACCGATGTAAGCGCTTACATTCGACCGTTCGTCCAAATCCAAACACTGCCCCGATGTCAAGTCAACAGCGCGGGAGCCCCGAGGCGAGGCCGGCCAGGGGCTCGTCAGCGCGCAGGCGAGGTCGTTCATCTCGGCGGTCAGGCCCGCGCAGTCGAGCGCGCCCAGGCGACGTGAAAGGGAGCTGGTGCTCACCATCGCGGTCATGCCGCCTCCAGATCCGGCGTCGTGGACGCGGTCAGAGCAACGTGTCTTGCCAGCCGCCCCGTTCCAGGGCGAGCAGGGCGCGCTTGCGGTCCAGTCCGCCGGCGTAGCCGGTCAGCGAGCCGTCGCTGCCGATGACACGGTGGCAGGGCACGATGATCGGCAGCGGGTTGCGGGCGTTCGCCCCGCCGACGGCGCGCGCACGGTCGGGGCGGCCGATGGCTTGGGCGAGCGCGGCGTAGCTGAGCGTCTCGCCGTACGGGATGGCCTGGACCCGGGTCCACACGGCGCGGTCGAACCGGCTGCCCTTCGGGGCGAGCGGCAGGTCGAAGACCGTGCGCTGGCCGGTGAAGTACTCGTCGAGCTGGGCGATGACGCGCGCAAAGGCCGGCGTGGAGGTCGCGGCACGCACCGCGCCATCAGGTCGGCGGTGGCGGCCGGGCAGGTCGATCGCGGTCAGCGCGCGTTCGTCGCCGTGCAGCTGCAGCTCGCCGATCGGGCTGGTCCAAACGGTGTACAGGCGGTGGGTCTGGCTGGTTGCGGTCATCACCACTCCTCGTGCTCGGCTTCGCGGCGCAGCAGCAGGTCCTTGCGGTCCGGTCCACCGCGGTAGCCACCGAGCGTGCCGTCGGAACGCAGCACCCGGTGGCAGGGAACGATGACGGGGATCGGGTTGGTGGCCAGCGCGGTGCCCGCCGCACGAACCGCCCGCGGGCTGCCCGCCGCGGTGGCGACCGAGCGGTAGGTGCCGGTGTGCCCGTAGGGGATGCCGGCGGTGGCGGTGAGCACCTGGCGGCGGAAGCCGGCCGACAGTGCCCAATCCAGTGGCAGGTCGAAGTGGGTTCGGGTCCCGGCGAAGTACTCGTCCAGCTCGCGGCGGGCGGTGTCGAGCCGGGCGGGGGCCTCCAGCACGCGGGGAGACACCCGGGCGGCCAGCTCACCCAGGACCTGGTCGCGGGCTTCGTTTTCGAAGGCGACCCGGACGACCCCTGCCGGGGTGACTGCGACGATGAGCTCGCCAAGAGGGCTGTCGAGGGGTGCGTAGGCGACGTCGAGCAGCCCCGTGGCGGCGGCGCGTTCCGATAGCTGGGCCCGCAGCCGGGACCAGCTATCGGCCGGCGGCGGCGCGACGCCGGCGGTCAGGTGCTGCTCGAGAGGGTCGCGGCTGTCGGTGGTCATCACTGAATCCCATGGTCGAGGCTTTCCCTACCGGACGGCCGGGCCTCTCAAGACGTGAGATGCGGGCGCTCAGCGCGCCTTCCGCCGCCGCGCGGCGGTGCGCTCCGCCGGTGCGGCGCCGTCGCCGTAGTGCTGGCGCAGCGCGGTGAGCGCTTCGAAGACGTTGCGCCTGGCAGCCTCCGGGGTGGTGTCCATGGCCTCGCCGACTCCCCGGTAGTCCAGGTCGAGCACGAACCGCAGCCCGACGGCTTGGCGCTGCTTGTCCGGCAGCGCCCGCACCCGCCCCCACAGCTGCTCGTCGGGCAACTCCCGCTCGGGGGCCGGCCCAGGGTCCGGGTCGTCCACCGGCACCGGAGCCCGGGCCGCCGTACGGAACAGGTCGATCGCCTTGCGCGCAGCGATGCGCGCCAGCCAGGAGCGCACCACCGCCGGGTCGCGCAACGACGGGTACGCCGCCAGCGCGGCCAGCATGGTGTCCTGGAACACGTCATCGGCGCGGCCGGGGCCCACCTGGGAGACGATGAAACGCCACACGTCGGCGCCGTGGCGCTGCACCACCTGGTCGAAGGGTGGCAAGCTCATCGGGGCCTCCGAGGGGCGCTCACGCCCGGCCGGGGCACGGCGCCTCGCCGCCACGTCCACGCCGCCCTCCTCTCCAGGGCTGTTTGTCCGCCCGACCGCGCGCGGCCGCGCTTCCCATACCAGACGCCGCCGCCCTCACCGGCGTGAGATCGCCTGTCGTGCGAGTGTGCGCTGCGTGGGTCACGTTGATGTCCAAGTTCCGACGGTGTGGAGCAGGTGGGCGAAGCGTCGGATCGCCGGGTCCGATCCGTCGATCTCGATATCCAGCTCGGGCGCTCGTTCGGGTGCGGGATGGGAGACGAATTGTGCCCATGCAGCGGTGCTGGCGATGATCGTCACGTCGGGCGGGTCGCTGGGTGATGCCGAGGTCAGGGACCACCGGCCGCCGGCGTTCTCGATCAGGTAGTCGCCGTCGTCACGGAACCTGAAATGCCAGCACGCGGGCTCCCGGTCATCGCCGGTCCGGTCGATGATCTGGGTGATGGCCCGGAGCAGGTGCTCGACGTGCAGGGCCTCGCCCGGGTGGGGGGGTCGCCAGGCGTGTTGCCACCCCCACCAGCTCAGCGCGTCGACGGCCGGTGCGAGTTCGGCGCCGGCGGGGGTGAGCTGGTACCGGACCTCGCGTCGTCCAGGCTTGCGGTCGGCTTCGAGGATGCCGCCCTCGCCGAGCTCGTGCAGGCGCTTGGTGAGCGTTTTGGGGGTGATGCCCCCGAGCCGGTCCATCAGGTCGGTAAACCGCTTCGGGCCGCTGAGCAGGTCGCGGATCACGAGCAGGCTCCACCGGTCGCCGACGCGCTCGAGCGCTCGGGCGAGCACGCAGAAGTGGTCGTAGGTACGTACGTTCCGAGACATGCTTGCAGTCTACTATCCCTAAGTTAGTATCTAAGAGGTAGTGGAACGTCGAAGGGGCCCTCATGTCCGACCTACCACGCTATGTGTGGGCGCTGGTGCTCGTCGCCGTGACCGCCATACCCGCGTTGACCTGCGTCGCGCTGTACCGGGGAGCCATCAGCGCCGGCCTCGGCCGGAGTGCGGGCACCGTTGCCGGCGGCGCCGCGGCCCTGCTGCCGGGCGGCGAGCTGAGCGAAGATGGAGGTGATGGTTCAGCGGAGAGGTCGCGACCGAGTGGCCGATGGTGATACGCCCGGGGCCGCGGGCGTCGTCGACGCCTTGTACGCGGTGCTGCCGGAGGAGTTCGTGGCGGCCCGTGACCATGAGGTGCGCGCGGCGAGGGAGCGCGGCGACCGGGAAGCCGCCCATCGGCTGGCTGGTCTGCGGCGGCCGACCACGTCGGCCTGGTTGGTGAACCTGCTCTACCGGCACGAGCGTGCGGCGGTCGAGGAACTGCTGGGGCTCGGGGAGGAGCTGATGGAGGCATCCCAGCGGCTGTCGGGTGCGGCGCTGCAACGGCTGTCGGTGCAGCGGTCGCAGGCGGTGCAGGCGCTTGTCGGCACGGCTCGCCGGCTCGCCGCCGAGGCGGGGGTCAGGGTCAGCGCTGACATCGCGTACGAGGTGGAGACCACGCTGGGTGCCGCGCTCGCCGACCCCGCCGTGGCCGACGAGGTGCGGTCTGGGCGGATGCTGCGCGCGGCGAGCTACGCCGGCTTCGGCCCCGAGCCGCCAACCGAGGCGCAGGCACCAGCCGGTCGGCCGCTGCCGCAGAAGACGGGGCGAGAGCGCGAGCGGGCGCGGGCGCCGCAGGCGGCCCGGCGTCGGGCCGCCGAGCAGGAGGTGGCCGATGCGCAGGCGGCGCTCGACGATGCCGCGCGCACGCGTGCGGAACGAGAGGACGCGCTGGCAGCAGCAAACGAGCTGTGTGACCGGCTGGCCGCGGACCACGAGGCGCTGCTGGCGCAGGTGGCCGATCTGGAAAGCCGTCAGGGTCAAGCCACCCGGCGCATGAGGACCGCACAACGCGACTACGGGAAAGCGGCGACCCGTCGCGACCAGGCGCGCGGGCGGCTAGAGCGGGCGCGCCAGCGCCTGGACCGACCCGACTGAGTCAGGGCCCCGGCTGACCCATCGGGCGGGGCGGGGGAGTCAGATCGCGCAGCCGTCCGGGCCGCACGCCGCGGAATCGTCGTTCGCGTTCACGAAGGTGAGTGGGTGGCTCTCGGTCCAGGCGCGCTGCAGCACCTGCAGCAGCTGGTCGGGCGGCTGGGCGCCGGGCACGCCGTACTTTCGGTCTACGACGAAGAACGGCACCCCGCTGATGCCCAGCGCAGCCGCTTCGGCCTCGTCGGCGCGCACGGCGGAGGCGAACCGCTGCTCGGCGAGCGCCTCACGCACCTCGTCGGCGCCGAGCCCGGCCTCAGCCCCGAGGCGAACCAGCGCCGCGGGGTCTCCGACAGCCTGGCCCTCGTGGAAGTACGCACGCAGCAGGCGCTCCTTGACCGCGTCCTGCAGCCCCCGCTCGTGCGCCAGATGAATCACCTGGTGGGCGTCGAAGGTGTTGGCCCTGGCCGCACGGTCGAAGCGGAAGTCGAGACCCTCGTCGGCGGCAGCCGCTGTCATCGTGTCGATCATCTGCTGAGCGCCTGCGCGAGTGGTGCCATATTTTCCGGCGAGCCTGTCGGCGTAGTCGGTCCCAGCGATCCGGTCGCCCGCAGCCGACGACCGGGCGCCCGGGTCCAGCTCGAAGCTCTTCCACTGCACCTCGACGTGCTCGCGCTGCGGAAAGCGGGCCAGGGCCGCCTCGAACCGCCGCTTGCCGATGTGACACCACGGGCAAACGACGTCCGACCAGATCTCGACCTTCACGGCAACCTCTCGAACCTCGCGTTCGGTGCGTCGTTCGAGAGCCAACGCCGTCCGCCGCACGTCGTATTCCGCGCCCTGGTCCCGGCGTCTGACCTACCTCGCCGGGACCGCCCGCGTCTCAGGGCGCGGGTGAGGTCTCGGACCCCAACCAGGACAGGTACTCCTCGCTGCCACCGACGATCGGCGTTGCGACGATCTCGGGAACGTCGTAGCTGTGCCGCTCCCTGATGTACGCCTCGAGCTCGGCCAGCCGCTCGCCGGTCGTCTTGGCCTGCACCTGCCACTCGTTGTCGGACTCGACCTTGCCTTCCCACCGGTAGAAGGCCTCGACAGGCCCGACCACCTGCACGCACGCGGCAAGGCGCGCCTCGACCACCCCTCGGGCCAGCCGTGACGCTTCCTCCGCGCTGTCGGTGGTCGTCACCACCTGGACGTACTCGGCCATCAGCGCATCCCGATCACTACGACGCCCGCTCGCGCGGCCAGCATAGCTACCTTGAGCGGCGACGAGCCGGGTCACGGGCGGGGACGCCCCCCATGGCACGGGCAGCCGGGGGGAAACGTCCCGGCTGAGGCCATCCGGGTACCTCTAGAGCTGCCCCCGGACCGCGCCCGCGGGGAACTCCGCGTTGTGGACGTTCGCGTAGTACCCCCCGGGGTTCGTCGCGATCCCGTTCAGCTCGCTGCGCGTCAGGACCAGGGCCGCGTTGGCCGGGGTCTGCGCGGCGTCGGGCACCGCCCTGATGCAGCCGGAGGAGTCCCCGTCGGAGGGCGTTTCCAGCGTCACCACGATGGGACCCGCGACCCCGGGCGGGGCAATGTGGATGTGTGCGGCGGTGGCAGGCGCGATGTCCTCCACGGTGAGCGCGTAGCAGAGCACCCCTTGGGAGAGCGACAGCCCGTAGCCGAACCAGCCGCTGCCGTCGGGATCCCCGGGCCCGGGGGCCTCCTGCGCACCGGTCAGTGCCACGAGGTCGGACCTGCTGGTCGAGGAGCCGGGGGCCTCGGCGATCGCCGACCAGTCCATGGCCGTGGACGGAGCTGCGACCGGTGCCGTGGGCGACGCCATGGCGGTGGCCGGGGGCAGGAGGCCCAGCGCACCGGCGAGGGCGGCGAGGGCGAGGGTGCTGAGCATGGGGTTCCTCCAGGAGGACGCGCCGGGCCGGGTGCGACACCGCGGTGGTAGGTAGGTAGGTAGGTAGGTAGGTAGCTGCCCGCGCGCTGATACGGCACCCGGGCGATGACCAAGTCTTACCGGATTAAAGCGCTATGTCATGGAAAGCGATGTACGTCCAGTCTGGAGTACGGTGCTGAGCTTCGCCGGTGCCGCCCTCGGCTACCTCTTGATGCGGTGAATCGGCGGTGAGCGGATTGCACGCGGTCTCCGCGGGAAGGGAGCGTACGTGATCACTACAGCCTTGACCGAGTCGTGGGGGCTGCGACACCCCATCGTGCAGGCACCGATGGCGGGTGTCTCGGGCGGAGAGCTCGCGGAAGCCGTCGCCAGGGCGGGTGGACTGGGGTTCATCGGCATCGGAGGAGCAGCTTCCCCCGAGTGGGTTACGGAGCAGGCGGCGCTCGCCCGCGGCGCCGGAGGCCGGTGGGGGTTCGGCCTGCTCGCGTGGCACGTGGCGAGCCGGCCCGAGATCGTGGACGCCGTCCTGCGGGAGGAGCCCGACGTCGTCGCGGTGTCGTTCGGCGACCCCGCGCCCTACGTCGGCCCCTGCCACGATGCGGGCGTCAGGATCGTGGCCCAGGTGCAGGACCGGGAGATCGCCGAACGGGCCGCGGCCGCGGGGGTGGACGCACTCGCCGCCCAGGGCACGGATGCGGGCGGGCACACCGGCCGCGTCGGGACGCTGCCGCTGCTCCAGCTCGTGCTGCGGGTCGGCGCCGAGACCGGCCTGCCGGTGCTCGCCGCGGGGGGCATCGCGACGGGAGCCGGCCTCGCTGCCGTGCTCGCCGCAGGGGCGGCCGGGGGGTGGATCGGCACACGCTTCTCCGCGACCGGGGAGGCGCTCGGCTCGGATCGGCGCAAGCGGCGGCTACTGGAAGCCCTGGAGACCGGCACCGTCCACACCCGGGTGTTCGACATCGCCCAGAGCGCGCCCTGGCCGGAGGAGTACCCGGGCCGGGCACTGCGCAACGACTTCACCGCCCGGTGGCACGGGCACGAGAACGATCTTGCCGCGGACCCGTCTGCGGCGGGCGCACTCGAGCGGGCCCGGAGCGCGGACGACTTCTCGACCATGCACGTCTACGCTGGTCAGGCGGTCGGACTTGTCGATGACGTCCCGCCCGCGGGCGAGCTGGTCGTGCGGCTGAGCCGGGAGGCCGAGTCGCTGCTGCGGCGGGCCGCAACGCTGGTCGAGTGACCCGTGTGGCACCGCCCCCCGGCGGACCGGTGCCAGCTGCGCAGCCGGCGGGCGGAGGCCTCTCGCTCGTGCTGGCTTTCGTCGGACAGCGAACGCTCCTGCGCGTAGAGCCGGAGCAGCTCGTGGCAATGGTACCAGCCCGGCGCGTGCTGTTCGACCAGGTGCGCTGCGGCCAGCTGCTCGAGCAGGTGCTCGGCGTCGGCGGCCGGGGCGTCCAGCAAGGCCGCGCATCCGCCCACGCTGAAGTCCCGGCCGGACACCACCCCCAGCAGCCGGAAAAGCCTGGCCGCCCCCGGCGCCAGCCTGCGGTAGGAGTGGGTCATAGCGGCGCGGACCGCGCTCTGCGCGTCGTCGTCGACGCTGAGCTGGTCGAGACGGTTGCCCTGGGCGAGCGACTCGACGAAGCCGGCGACGCTGCGATGCGGTCGGGCCGCGAGCCTGGCGGCGGCGGATCGCAAAGCGAGCGGGAGACCCGCGCACAGCCGCGCCAGCTCGGCCACCGCCTCGGGTTCAGCGAACGACCGTTCGTCGCCGAGGACCCCTGTCACCAGCGCGACGGCGTCCCATGGTGCCAGGGTGCCGAGGGTGATCTGGCGGCCCCCCTGCAGAACGGCGAGCCCCGGCAGGTCGGTCCGGCTCGTGACGACCACGCGGCAGCCGGGGCTGCCCGGTAGGAGCGGGCGGACCTGGACGGAGGATGCCGCGTCGTCGAGGATCACGAGCAAGACCCTGCCAGCGACGACCGACCGGTACAGGTTGGCGCGCTCGTCGAGATCGGCGGGGAGCCCGTGCGTCCCGGCGCCCAGCGCCCGCAGGAGCTGACCGAGGGCGGCACCCGGTGTCACGGGCGCGTCCGCGGCGGCGCCCCGGAGACTCACGTACAGCTGCCCGTCGGGGAAGTGCTCACGGACGGTGTGTGCCCAGTGCACGGCCAGCGCGGTCTTGCCCACCCCGGCGGTCCCACTGATCGTCACCACCCGCGCCGCAGCGAGCTCGCCGTCACCGGCGGCGCCCGGCAGGAACGCGCCGAGTCTCCTGAGAATGTCGGCGCGGCCCGTGAAGTCGGGAACGTCGGGTGGCAGCTGAGCGGGCAACGGCGGGCGGTGCGGGTACCCGAAACCCACGAGCACGGGCGCCGGAGGAGCGGCCAGTGCGGGATCGCCACGCAGGATCGCCTCGTGCGTCTGGGACAGCTGCGGGCTCGGATCGATGCCCAGCTCCGACGCGAGGCGGGCCCGCAGCTGGCGGTAGGTCTCCAGCGCCTCGCCCTGCCGGCCCGAGCGGTACTGCGCGAGCATGAGGTGCCTGACCGGCCGCTCGCGCAACGGATGCTCGGCAACCAGCGCGGAGAGCTCGGCGATCAGCCGGGTGTGGCGGCCGAGGGCGAGCTCGAGCTCGGTGCACTCCTCCTGCACGCCCAGCCGGCGTTCGTCGAGATGGACGCCGCAACCGGCGAGGAGGCGGCTCGGGATGCCGGCCAGCGCCGGACCTCGCCACAACCGCAACCCCGCCCGTAGCCCCTCGACCGCCTCCTCGGCGCGGCCCGCGGCCACCGCGCGGCGCGCCGAGGCGAGGCGTCGCTCGAAGACATCCGCGTCCAGCTGGCCGTCGGCGGCGTCCAGCCGGTAACCGCCGCAATCGGTCACGATCAGCCGCTTGGCGTCGGCCGCCCCGGCTCCGGCTAACAGCTGGCGTAGGGCGGCGACCGCATTTTGCACCTGCCGGGCTGCCGACGCCGGCGGATCTTCCCCCCACAGCGCCTTGATCAACCACCCCCTGGTCACGGTGTGGCCAGCGTTCAGCAGGAGCGCCGCAAGCACGTTGCGCTGCCGTGGCCCACCCAAGCCGAGCGGACGTCCACCAGCCCGGATTTCCAGGGGTCCCAAGATCCGAAACTCCACCCCGCCTCCCCTCGCCTGACGTGGCCATGCCCGGACAACGCCGTGCCGTGACGAAATGTAGCGTTCTCGTCACAGTCGATGACAGACCAATGACGATTCGATACACCTCCCCGTCACCATCTACTCATCGATCTGATGCGGATATCCACTGATACAGCTGTTCATCTGCCGTGTTTTCATGCCATCACCTGCCTCCATCAGGAGACCGCAGTGCAGCAGAGCTTGACGAGGTACCTCACCAGCCAGCTGACCAGCACGGTCGGGCTGGTCAGCGCCCGCCGCGGGAGGGGCACCAACGTGATGGCGGCCGAGTGGACCTACTTCGTCAGCAAGGAGCCCCCGCACGTGGCGGTCGTGCTCAGCGACGACGCGCTCACCCAGCAGCTCGTCGCCGAAGCCGGGGAGTTCGCCGTCACCTTATGCGCCGAGAGCCAGGCCTCACTGGCCGATTTCCTCGGCAGCGTGTCGGGCCGGGACATCGACAAGACGGCCAGCCACCTGCTGACGCTGTGCGACCCGACCGCCATCGGCACCCCGTGGGTGGGGGGAGGTATCGCCGCGCTCGAATGCACCGTGTCGCAGACCGTCCCCCTGCCGGGATACCGCATGTTCATCGGCCAGGTCGTGGCCGCGCACGGCAGCCCCCATACAGCCTTGCGCCCGCTCGTCAAGCACGGCGGCATGTACCGGCTGGGCCCCGCGATCGAACGCGAGAGCCTGGTGGCGGCCGCCGAGCTCGGTGGCGGCGAGCCACCCGGGATCCGCGTCGCGGCGGCCGGTCCGGGCGCCGCCGAGGACACCCCGTGGCGCGTCTCGCTAGTGGACTGGGACGGGCGGCGCGTGCTGCTCGGTGAGGACGACCCCGACGAGTACGGAGATCTACTGGCCGAATACCCGCTGCCCCCAGCGGCCGCGGACTGGGATCTCCCGACCTGCCAGGTCCTCGTCGAACGGGACGGCGCGCAGCCGGGCGACGCCCGGATCTCGCTCCGGTACGACTCCCACCACGACCTTCCCAGCATCCGGTGAGCGGCCAGGCCAAGGCCGGTGACCGGTAGACCGGCCACCGGCCTCCTGTGAGAAGCAGCCTGTTGATGAAGGGAGGTGTTCCCCATGGCGAAGAAGCGGGTGAGGCGGTACTCCAACGCGACGCGCTGACGCGACGCACGCGGGGAGGGCGGCTGCGACGCCCTCCCCGCACACCGTAACGACACGCGCGCAGGCAGGAGTGACCACGGTGGAACTGACCAACCGCGCAGTGCGCATCATCTACCACGACGGGCTCGGGCTGCTCGTCACCGACAACGCCGGTCGCGTGCACCTGCTCGACGACGACCTCGGGGTGGTCCGGTCGTCCCCCGTGGTGTCCGGTGGGCGGCCCACCTACGCCGTGGCCGTCGCGGGCAGCTGGATCGTCGGCAAGGACCTGGTCGGCAACATCGTCAGGTGGTCCCTGGACACCCTGGATCTCGTCGACTACCTGGACGCCACCGCGACCTGTGACCGCGCCACGCTGCTGGACGGCGAGGAGCCCTCCCCGGTTGTCAACCGCGGCATCGCCGTGTGGCAGGACCGGGTGTTCGTCAACAACGGCTATATGCAGCTGCTCGTACTCGATCTGGAGAGCTTCGCGATCGAGCGGATCGTCCCCTCCGTCAGCGGCGACGTCCCGATCGAATGGATCTGCACCGAGCACCCGCAGATCCACGCCGTCTCCGACAAGGAGGGGCACCTGTTCCTCGGCCGCCTCGACTCGCTCGAGTTTCCCACGGTCGTCGAGGTCGACAGCAAGGCGAACCTGCACCGGGTGCGCTACGACCCCAGGCACGACCGGTTCTGGGTGACGCAGGACTCCGGCGACGGGGAGCACGCCGACGTCGCCAACGGGGTCGTCATCGTGCGCCCGGACGGAATGGTCGTCGACCAGCGCAGGTTCGCCCGCGACGACGTGGAGTTCATCGAGTTCTCGGCCGGCCACGAGAAGGCCTACGTGGGCGGCTTCGACGGGATGCTGCAGGTGTTCGACAACAGCGCGCCCGAGCTGCGCATCGAGCGCACCGCCGGGCCGTTCTCCCATCAGCTCAGCGACCTCGCGATCGGGACCGGAGGGCAGCTCTACGCGCTCAGCCAGGACGGGGAGATCGTCCGGCTCGACCCCGACGGCACCGCCGGCCGTCGCGCGCCGTTCCGCCGGCAATGCGTCTGGGACATCCAACCAGCGGTCGACGACCAGCGGACGCTGTACTGCGCCACCGATGACGGGGTCGCGGTCGTCCAGGTCGACGACACCGCCCCCTACGGGCCCCACCTGCAGCCGGTGGGCCACCACGTCTCGGGGTACGGGTTCACCCGGAGGATCGTTCCCGTGCCGGGTGGATGGATCGGCATCACCCGCGACGAGCGCGTGTACCGGGCAGACGCCGACGGGCGGCAGCGATGGGTGCACGAGCTGGGCTGCCTGCCCCACACCGTCGCTGGGTCGCCCGACCATTCCCGCGCCCTGGTGACCACCAACGAGGGCGGGGTGGAGCTCGACGCGAGCACCGGGGAGCCCGTCGATCGCCTCGGCATCGACGACCTCCCGCTGTGGGCCTGCGCGTACCTCCCGGCCGGCGAACGTGTGCTGGCCACCCGCAACGGGCTGGTGTGCGCCTTCGGGGCGGACTCCCGCGAGCTGTGGAGGAGCGACCTCGGCGGCTACCCCAAACGCATGCGCTACGAGCGGGATGCGCTCTTCGTGACCGGCGAGCACGGCGTCAAGGAGCTGGCGGCGGACGGCTCCGGCCTGCGGCGCTCGTGGAGCGAACTGGTCTCCAACACCTGTGAGAACGTCGCGCTGCTCGACGGGCTGGTGTGCGCGGTCTCCTACAGCGGGCAGCTGTTGAGCTACGACTACGAGTCGCGGGAGCTCCTCGACCTCGTCGAGGGCTTGCCCGACTTCCCGAAGGGACTCGCGGTGCTGCACGGCGCCGGCCAGCCCCACCTGGTGGTCGGCGGCCGCGGCGGCTACCTCATCACGTTGCGCCCGCAGAGGGGGGTCTTCACCAGGGTGCGCGACACCTACCTCCCCCGCCCCGGGTTCCGGGCGGCCGGCCCCACGGGGAACGGGAGGTAGCCAACATGGCCGGCGAGGAGACCCGGACGGCGGCCCCGCCCGCGCCGTCTCCGTGGCGGGACCGGAGATTCGTCATCTTCGCCGTCGGCAACCTGACCAACAACGTCGGCGACGCGATCTACGCGGTGGCGCTGCCACTGCTGGTGTACGAGCTCACCGGATCGCTGGCCGTGATGTCGCTGCTCGCCGCCCTGGCCCCGGCGACCCTGCTCTGCGGGCCGCTACTCGGGGCGGTCGCCGACCGCTTCGGGGCCCGGGCCCTCGTCGTGCCCGGCCTCACGATGCAGCTCGTCGCGGCCTTCCTGCTGAACCTCAGCGCCACGGGCGTGAGCGCCCAGCTGTGGGCGCTCACCCTGTTCGGCGCGCTGATCCAGATCGGAGGCGCGGCCTACCGGCAGGGCTGGATGTCCGGCATCCCCACCATGTTCCCTTCGAACCCGGTGCGGGCGCGCGGCACCCTCGGCAGCCTGTACGTCGCGTCGACCATCATCGGGCCGGCCATCGTCGGGGTCGGCCTGAACTGGCTCGGCTACCTCGGCCTGCTCTGGCTGAACCTCGCCACGTTCGTCGCGCCCATCGTCGTCTGGTGGCTCGGTGTCCACCCGCCTCCGCCCGCCCCCCGGAGCGACACCGGAGGGTTCCGGATCCACCGGGAGGTCGCGGAGGGGTGGCGGATCATCAGGGCGCACCGGCGGTTCTTCCAGTGCACGATGATGGTGCTCCCCATCGACTTCGTCTCGTCGATCGGAACGCTCACCCTCGTGACGTTCTACCTCAGGGACCGTTGGCACGTCCCCGCGGACGACGTGGGCACCATCTTCACCGTCGTCAACGTCGGGGCACTCGTGGGCTCGGTGGCCGTTTCGGAGCGCAGGCACCTGCGCCTGCGCCCGCTGCTGACCGTCTGCTGTCTCGGCATGGTGGCCTGCCTGTTCCTGATGTCGCTGCCGGTCTTTCCCGTACTGCTCGTCGCCCTCGTGCTGTTCTTCACGCTGGACGGAGGGCTGGCCGTGGCCTTCGACATGCTCATCATCAAGTACCTGCCCGCCCACGCGATCGGCCGGACGGCCGGCATCTCGCGGCTGATCCACGGGATCCCCGTGGTGGCCGCGCCCTTGACGATCCCACTCATGGTCTCGGCCATGGGCGCCACGGCGACCTTCGTCGTGCTGGCACTGTTCGGGCTCGTATCGGTCGGATGGCTGTTCCGCCTGTGGGCGCTCTGGCAGGAGGACGAGACCCTCGCACCTACCGCTCGCGCCGAACCCGTCCGTTCCGAGTCGCCCGGAGAGTGCTAGATGCGCGTCATCCATGTGCGGTCCACCGTGCGGCCCCCCGTGTGGCCCGACCACGAGGGCCACGCCGCTCCGATCACCCACGTCGAGTTCCGTGCCGACGGCCGACGGCTGGCCACGTCGTCCTACGACGGCACCGTGATCGTCTGGGACTCGGGCGACCCCTCCCGGCTGCGACGGCTGTGCCGCCTCCCCCACCGGCGCCTCGTGAACGCCTCGGCTTGGAACCCGGTCCATCCGGATCTGCTGGCGACCGCCTCCGCCGACAAGACGGTGGCCGTGTGGAGTGTGGCGGAAGGGCAGCCCCCCGCCGTCCGCGCCACCCTCGCCCGGCACACCGACGACATCAACAGCGTGGCCTGGATGCCCGACGGCGAACGGCTCATCTGCGTCTCGGAGGACGGTCGGGCCAGCCTCTGGGACGCGACTGCGGGGCGGTTCCTCGAGGCGATCGCCGCACACGCCGCCCACTGCATGATGGTCTCCGTCTCCCCCGACGGGCTGGTCGCGACCGTGGGAGAGGACGGCATGGTGGCCGTACGGCCCGCCGATCCTGACCGACACCCGGCAGCCGGGCCGGACCCGCACGCGGGCGAGCACGCCGTGACTCACCGCGTGACCCGGCGCTACGGGTGCTCGGTCGAGGGCTGCGCCTGGTCGCATTCCGGCGAGATGCTCGCGATCACCCGCGACGACGGGGTCGTCGATCTCCTCTCCCCATGGCTGGAGGAGATCCTCTCCGTGCCGGTGTCCTCGTCCGCCGCGCGCAGTGTCGCGTGGGCAACGGACGACCGGTCACTCGTCGTCGGTGGTTACGACGGCGCGGTACACGTCCTCGACCTGACCGGTGAGCGCACCGGACGCTTCGACGACCCGAGGGCATGGCCCAGGTCGGTCTCCACCGCCGGTGGGCTCGCCGCCGTCGGCAGCTTCTGGTCCACCCCGCACGTCCTCGACCTCTCGAGCCTGCGTGCGGTCGCTTCACCCACTACGGGCACGTACGGCCCCAACGCGATGGCCGTGCAGGGGGAGTCCCTGCTCGTCGGCTGCGACACGGGAACGGTGCTCGCCATCGACCTCACCGCCCTCGGTGGCGGCGGGCCGCGGGTCAGGATGCTCGAGCTGGCGGGCAGCCCGATTCTGTCGCTGGCCGTCACCGACGATGAGGTGTACGCGGGCACCTACTCTGGGCAGGTCGTCCGCCACGACGGGGCGGCCAGGTGCAGCGAGCGGTTCGGCGCTCCCCTGCCCTCCCTCGTGTGCCACGGCGCCGCTGTCGTGGCCGGTACCTACAACGGGGAGCTGCTGACGCTCGATCCGGCCAGCCTTGAGCTGCGCCAGCGGTCGCGGGCCCACGACGGCTCCGTCAAGTCGATGGCCGGGTTCGATGCGACGTCCTTCGTGTCCTGCGCCACGGACCGGACCGTGACGCTGCGCGACGGCGCGGACCGCACCGTTCGCGCCACGGTGCTGTGGGAGCACGGGAACCTCGTCAACGCGGTCGCGTCGCTTCGGGGAGCGGTGGTTGCGAGTGCCTCGCGCGATCACACGGTCAAGGTCGGCCTGCTGGGCCGGGGACCGCGCGGCGCCGTACGCGTCGAGCGGGTGCAGACCCTCATCGGGCCCGACGAGTCGGTCAAGTGCGTCGGCCTGCTCGGCACCCCGGACGCGCCGGTCGTCGTCGCGGGCTCGTACGACTTCGGGCTGTACGTCTGGCGGGTGCGGTGGCCCGAAAGTGCGGCGACGCCGCTGCTCGGCGAGGTCCTCGCGGAGTTCGAACAGGGGCTGTCCTGCATCTGCCGGGTGGACGATGCCACGTGTGCCGTCGCCGGCTGGGACGGCCGGATCCTGCTCGTCACGACGTCGGGGGGCGAGGACGGCGCCGTCAGGGTCACCGCGGACCTCGCGGTGAGCGACCTGCTCGGGGCCGCCGTCCCAGCGGTCCCGGTGTGGCCATGACCTACCCGGACGCCCCGAACGGGCAGCGGGCCACCGTACGCGCGCGGGTGCCGATCACGCTGTCAAGGGCCCGCGGCGGGCCCGCCGAGCTGGTCACGTTCGACGCCCTCACCGACCAGCGCGAACACCTCGCGTGCGTGTTGCCGCCGCTGCCGGACCCGCCGCTGGTCCGCGTGCACAGCGAGTGCCTCACTGGCGACCTCCTCGGCTCCACACGCTGTGACTGCGGCCCGCAGCTCGACGAGGCGCTGCGCGCCCTGGCGAGCGAGGGGGGCATCCTGCTCTACCTGCGTCAGGAGGGCAGGGGCATCGGCCTGTACAACAAGCTCGACACCTACCTTCTCCAGGACCGCGGCGTCGACACCTTCCACGCCAACGAGCTCATCGGGCGCGGCGCCGACGAGCGGGAGTACGGCGTTGCCGCCGAGATGCTCGCGGCGCTGGGCGTCTACCGGGTCCGCCTGCTCACCAACAACCCCGACAAGGCCCGGCAACTGCACCACCACGGCATCGAGATCGCCGACGTGCGGTCCACCAAGGTGCACCTCAACCCGGACAATGTGCGTTACCTGCGGGCCAAGGCCGAGATCGGCGGGCAGCTGCCGCTCCTGCGACCCGACGGGGCGATCGACCGGATGAGCGTCGGAGAGGGCCGATGAGCACGCCGCATTTCGAGGAGCACGCGGAGATCAGCGCCATCGGCCCGCTGGCCGCCGGAGTCACCTCGCTCGCCGGCTGTGACCAGGCGGAGGTCGCCAAGCTCGTGGAGGATCCCGAGGCGTCCCGGGAGACCCGGCTGGCAGCCGGCGGCCTGCTCGCCCTGTGGGGCGACCCGCGCGTCGGCACCGTGCCATCGCTGGTCCGCATCCCCGGCGGCGAGGTGGAGACCGGGCTGGCCCCCGAGGCGGTACGCGCCGTCGCGCAGCGCTGGGCCCACGTCGGGGTCGAGGCGTCATGGATCGAGAAGGAGACGCCCGCCTACGTCAGCCGGCTCGGCGACTTCTGGATCGGCGGCTATCCGGTCACCAACTCCCAGTACCGCGACTTCCTCGCCGCGACCGGCGGCGGAGGGCGGCCGAGCACGTGGTACCTGGGGGCCTACCCCTGGGAGCGTGCCAACCACCCGGTGTGCGGGGTCACGCCCGGTGACATCGACGCCTACCTCCGGTGGCTGTCCGAGTACAGTGGCCACAGCTACCGACTGCCGACGGAGGCGGAGTGGGAGCATGCCGCCAAGGGCTTCGAGGGCCTGGAGTTCCCCTGGGGGCAGGAGTTCGACCCGATGTTCACGAACACCCGCGAGTCGGGCATCCACGCCACGACACCGGTCGGCATGTTCCCGGGCGGCAACTCCCCGTTCGGGGTCGCCGACATGGGGGGCAACGTCGAGGAGTGTGTCGCCGACTGGTACGCCCCTTACCCGGGGGGTCCCGACATCGCGGACCACCTCACCGAGGCCCTCGGGCAGTACCGGATCAGCCGCGGCGGGAGCTTCTCGAGGTTCGGCGACCTGGCGAGGACGCGGCGGCGGCACGGCACCTTCCCGAGCCCGCTCTACCCGGCGGGGTTCCGCGTCGCGTCGAGCGCCGCGCCGCCGGCCCGACCCTAGGG
>JBOHCZ010000269.1:0-4768 GCA_050699195.1 Streptomycetales bacterium | reverse complement strand
GAAGATCATCAGGCGTAAGGAACCTTCGTGATCAACACGAGGGCCATGCCGCCCCAGCATTTCCACGGCGTGTCGCCACCATCACCGCAGGTCAACGCCCATCAGCTACGACTTTGCCGGGGCCCTGTCCTGGCAGGCATGTCTCGCCCGGTGTTCCGAACGGGAGGCGATGACGGGCGCCCGAGCGCGTGCATAGCATTGTCCAATTGTTGACATCGCATTCCGGGGGGGCAAGATCAGCACTATCCGGACACCAACGGGGTGTCAAATCGCTCAGGGAGATCCCCATGAGAAGTGTTGCACGGATGGTCGGCTTAGCGATCCTCACTGCCGCCGCCGTCGTGATGCCGGCCCAAGCCAGCTGGGCTGACTCTTTCATGTGTTCCTCGGACGGCGGCCACGCGTGCGGCCAGTGGTACCAGGACGGAGACAACTGGCGCCTCTACGACGAGGCTTGCGACGGTGACTACGTCTACCTCGTCTACAAACAGTCCCAGACCAAGAACGACCTGTCGAATGGGACGAGGGTTGAGCGGCACGGCGGCTGCAACACGAACCTGTTCATCAACGAGAACTTCCCGGAGGGTGCTTTCGTGAACTGGAAGGTGTGTCAGAACGTCAACCTCGCGCCGGATAACTGCAGCGTGATCCACAGGTCGACCGCCTAAGTGACGCGGTGAACTGCGGTAGCGGCTCCGGGGATCCCGGGGCCGCCACCTTGATGGAGGAGATTGGCGTGATTACGGTCGCCAAGGAGCCCGGCGTAGTGCTGTCGGCAAAGGGCCTGTCGTATGCGTACGGGGCCACGGCTGCGTTGAGGAACGTGTCACTGGAGGTCACGCGCGGCGAAGTGGTGGCGGTGACCGGGCGTAGCGGATCGGGCAAGTCCACGCTGCTGCACTGCCTGGCAGGCCTGCTCCTCCCGCAGGAGGGCGAGGTATGGGTTGGGGACCGCCGTCTTGACAGCCTTTCAGAGGCGGTGCGGAGCGCGCTGCGGCTGCGGTCGTTCGGTTTCGTGTTCCAGTTCGGCGAGCTAGTGCCTGAGCTGAGCCTGGTGGAGAACGTGGAGCTGCCGCTCCGGCTGCTGGGCAGGCGGGCGAGGCAGACCCGTGGTTCCGCGCTGGCGATGCTTGACGCGCTGGGTGTCGCTGCCCTGGCCGACCGGCGCCTGTCGGAGGTGTCGGGCGGCGAGGTGCAGCGGGCGGCGGTGGCGCGGGCGCTGGTGCACGAGCCGGCGGTGGTGTTCGCGGACGAGCCCACCGGCGCGCTCGACGAGTCGAACGCGACGGCCGTGCTGGATCGGCTGCTGGGCCTGGCGCGGGAACGCGGCGCCGGGGTGGTGCTCGTCACCCACGACGAGGCGGTTGCAGCAGTGGCGGACCGGCGGCTGGTGATGCGCGACGGCGTGCTGGGCGCGGTGGGGAGTCTGGCGTGATGCAGGCTGCGTGGTTGGGGTGGCGGTTCACCCGCAGCGCGGGCTGGTCGGGGCTGGCCCGGTTGTGGCTGCCGTTGGTCGGGACCGCGTTGGCGACTGCGGCGCTGCTGTCGGCGTTGGCGGCACCTCAGATTGTGCAGGCGGAGAAGGCACGGTGGTACGGGCGTGCCCCGATTGTGGACAACTCGGCCGCCGAGATGTCGCTGAAGGAGCGGGCGGCGACCGGCCGGCCACTGCACTACTCGGTGGACGAGTCAGTGGGCGCGTCGTGGGGTGGACGTGAGCGCACGCTGCTGCGCGTGCAGATCGCAGCGAACGGCCAGGACGGTCCGGTACCGCCGGGTCTTGACCGTCTGCCGCGGCCCGGGGAGGTGGTGCTGTCCCCGGGGCTGGCCGAGCTGGCAGATGAACAGCCGTTGATCCGCGAGCACGTTGCCGGGTTCCGGGTAATCGGTACGGTAAACCCGGCGGGGCTGGTCCGGCCTGATGACCTGCTCGCCTACCAGGGTGTGGAGACGCACGATCTTCCTAACGGGGTCCCGCTTCACGGGTTCGGTTCGAGGGAGAGCGTCGAGTTCGCCGCTGAGCCAGGGGCGCGCTGGTACGTGCTGCTCGGATTCGGCTTGTTCGTGGCGGCTCCTGTACTGGTGCTGCTTGCCGTGAGTACCCGGCTGTCGGCGGCCGTTCGGGAGCGGCAGGTCGCGGCATTGCGGCTGCTTGGCATGGGCCCGCGTGCGCTACGGGGTGCGTTGGCGGTTGAGACCGGCTTCGCGGCGGGTGTGGGTTCGCTGCTTGGTGCAGCGGCGTTCGAGACGGTTGTGACGCATGTGGGCACCGTCCCGTTCACCGGGCATGGGGTGTTCCCCGACGACGTGACTGTGCCGTGGACGTGGCTCGGCGCAGTCGTGGCAGGTGTGCCTGCTCTCGCGGTGACGGTCGCGGTGTTCACGACCGGATCGGCCGTCCGGCTGGCGGACTCGGTGCGTCCGACGACCGCCGCGCGGGCGCCGCGGCGTCGGCTTCCGGTCGCGCTGTTCGCGGTTTCGCTGGGGCTGTTGGTGCTCGCCCGCATAGCGATCGCCGCGGGGGGCGGCGGCTCCGACATAGTCCTGGCTGCTCTGATGCTCGGCACAGTGGGGTTCGTGATCTGTTTGCCGCTGGTCGTGCCGGTGCTGGTCCGGTCCGCAGGCCGGCTCTGGGCTGGGCGCGCACAGCGGGCCAGTGACATGCTCGCCGCCCGCAGGCTCAGCACGGACGGGGGAACGGTGAACCGGCTGGCGAGCGGCTTCCTCGTGCTTGTCTTCGGTGTCGGTGTGGCGTTCCCCCTGTTGACTGCGTTTACGTCGGACCGGCCCTCGCTCGCCGAGTGGGCGCGCTCGGACCGTCTCACGGTGAACATCGACCACGTTTCCCCGCGCCAGCCGCTGGATGGCCTGCTCGCCGGGGCTGCTCACGAGGTCGTTCCGCTGGTGAACGTGTACCAGCCGGGAGCCAAGCGTGCGCAGTCTGTCGCGATCGTGGCCGACTGTGCCGCGCTGGAAAAGATCGCTGTGGGTACGCGGCGTGGGTGCCGTACTGGCGGTGCGTACGTGTTGCAACCGCGCATGCGCCACTTCGGCCCTCTGTCGGTGCGGAATCCCGGCCGTGTGAGCCTGCGGCGATCCGCGTCCGGGCCCGACGTGCCCATCACCGGCGGAATACGGAATTTGCCGACAGACGCGCCGGCGGAAGGCAGCCTGGGGGGCACGCTGGCCCTCCACCCGGATCACCCGGCGGTGCGCGCCGTCGGCACCGCCGATCGTGCGACCAGCTGGATGGCGGCGATCAGCCCCACCGACTCTGCCGTCGCGCGTCTGCAGGCACGACTCTCGTCGACCGTCCCCGGGGCACAGCTCTTGGTACCGGGCGGATTCGGCGAGTCCAGCGGGGACTGGACGCAGGAGGCAGCGGGCTGGATCTCGTTCGGCATCGCGGCATCGGCCACGATCTGCGCTTTTGCGCTCACCGTGGCGGCCGCCGACCAGACGCACACGCGGAGCCCACGTCTCGCGATGCTACGAGCGATCGGCACCCCCGCGCGCGTCCTGCGCCGCTCGCACGTTGCGAGCGTGCTGGCACCGCTGCTGCTCGGTGGCACTCTTGCGGTGCTCGGAGCACTTCTCGTCGGCGACGCATACACGTCGGCGCGCGGCGAAGCGCTGGGATCCGGACGGTACGCGGCGCTCGCGGTGGGGGCGCTCGCTGCGGCTGTGCTCGTGGCCTTGGGGAGCATGCCCTTCACCCACACACCGGCACAGTCGCTGACGACGCAGCGGGAGTAGCCCGGCGAGGTGTGCGCGGTGTTATCCAGGCCGGCCGATCCATCTGACTGGCCGGATACCCGCCGATGGCTGTCCGCTCCGCCGGACATGGCAGAATGAGCGTTGACAGCAGCAGATTCGCGCGCTCCGGGGTCGGTGAAATTCCGAGCCGGCGGTGACAGTCCGCGACCCGGCCGAAGCCATCGGCCGGTGGACCCGGTGAAAATCCGGGACCGACGGTGAGAGTCCGGAAGGGAGGCAGCGCGCGGCGGCGGCCAGGCACCGCCCCTCCGTGGGGCGCGCGGCGCCCCGCCTCCTCAGACCACCCCGGGGCCCGCGTCCGAGAGACGGAGACCGGGTGGCGACCGACATCGAGCTCGCGGCCATGCGCCGTGCGATCACGCTCGCCGCACGCGGTCTTGGCGCGACCAGTCCGAACCCGGTCGTGGGGTGCGTTGTGCTCGACGCCGGCGGGCGTGCGGCCGGTGAGGGGTTCCACGAGCGGGCCGGCACCCCGCACGCCGAGGTGCACGCGCTGCGACAGGCGGGCGAGCGGGCCCGCGGCGGCACCCTCGTCGTGACGCTCGAACCGTGCGATCACCATGGCCGTACCGGCCCGTGCCGCCAGGCGGTGCTCGACGCCGGCATCCGCCGGGTCGTGGTCGCGCTGCGTGACCCGTACGCGCCCGCGGCAGGCGGTGTCGAGGCCCTGCGTACGGCCGGGGTCGAGGTCGAGACCGGGGTCCTCGGGCCCGAGGCGGCCCTCGGCAACGAGGCGTGGCTCACCGCCGTACGTTCCGGCCGCCCCTTCGTCACCTGGAAGTACGCCGCGACGCTCGACGGCCGGATCGCAGCCGCCGACGGGACGAGCCGCTGGATCACCGGCGCGCAGGCGCGTGCCGACGCCCACCGGTTGCGCGCCGAGACCGACGCCGTGCTCGTGGGCTCGGGCACGCTACGCGCCGACGACCCGCACCTCGCGGTGCGCGACGCCGAGGTCCGGGGCGTCCCGCCGCTGCGGGTGGTCCTCGAC
>JBOHCZ010000268.1:0-6458 GCA_050699195.1 Streptomycetales bacterium | reverse complement strand
TGCGGATAGGCTTGGCGAGGTGAGCCTGCGCCTGTACGACACAAGCACCCGGTCGGTCCGGGAGTTCGTCCCCCTCGCCGAGGGCAAGGTCACGATCTATCTCTGTGGTGCGACCGTCCAGGCGCCGCCGCACATCGGGCACATCCGCTCCGGCGTCGACTTCGACGTGCTGTACCGGTGGCTCGCCCACCGGGGGTACGACGTGACCTTCTGCCGCAACGTCACCGACATCGATGACAAGATCATCTCGCGGGCCGCCGCGGAAGACGTGCCGTGGTGGCAGGTCGCCCAGCGCAACGAGCGGGCCTTCGCGGACGCCTACCGCCTGCTCGGCTGCCTGCCGCCGACCGTGGAGCCGCGTGCCACGGGCCACATCCCGGAGATGCTCGCGCTCATCGATCGCCTCATCGAGCGCGGGCACGCCTACCCGAGCGGCGGGGACGTCTACTTCGACGTGCGTTCCTACGCCCAGTACGGGGCGCTGTCGCATCAGCGGCCCGGGAACATGCTCGCCACCGAGGAGGCCGGGGCCGAGGGCCCGAAGCGCGACCCGCTGGACTTCGCGCTGTGGAAGGCCGCCAAGCCGGGGGAGCCCTCGTGGGACACGCCCTGGGGGGCCGGCCGGCCCGGCTGGCACCTGGAGTGCTCCGCCATGGCGCGCAAGTACCTCGGGCCGCGCTTCGACATCCACGGCGGTGGGATCGACCTGATCTTCCCGCACCACGAGAACGAGATCGCGCAGTCGCGGTCGGCCGGTGACGAGTTCGCCGGGTACTGGCTGCACCACGCCTGGGTGACCACGAGTGGCGAGAAGATGAGCAAGTCGCTGGGCAACTCGCTGCTCGTCTCCGAGGTGGTCAAGCGCGTGCGCCCGGTGGCGCTGCGCTACTTCCTCGTCGCCCCGCACTACCGGTCCACCGTCGAGTACGGCGAGGACGCGATCGAGGAGGCGGTCGCCGCGTACGGCCGCATCGAGGGCTTCGTCCAGCGGGCCGGCGAGCTTGTCGGCGAGACGGCGCCCGGCACGATCCCCCCGTCGTTCGCCCGCGCGATGGACGACGACCTCGGCGTGCCCCAGGCCCTGGCCGTCGTGCACACGGCGGTACGCGAGGGCAACACCGCGCTGTCGGCCGGCGACAAGGACACGGTGGCCCGCAGTCTCGGCGAGCTGCGGGCCATGCTCGACGTGCTGGGCCTCGATCCGCTCGCCGAGCAGTGGACCGGCGACCAGGGGTGGGGTGACCTGCCGGGCGTGGTCGACGCGCTCGTCGCGGCCCTCCTCGAGCAACGCGAGGCCGCGCGGGCGCGTAAGGACTACGCGGCGGCCGATGCGATCCGCGACCGTCTCGCGGAGGCCGGGCTCGTCGTGGAGGACACTCCCCGCGGCCCGCGCTGGACGATGGGGGGCTGACGCGGCATGGCTGGAGGCAGGGGCGGCGGACTCGGCGGCCGGGGTAACAAGTCCGGTTCGCACCGCAAGGGCGCCCAGAAGGGCTCGGGCGGGAAGGGCCGCCGGGCCCTGAGCGGCAAGGGGCCGACCCCGGCGGCCGACAAGCGGCATGGCCATCCGGCCCAGCGCAGTGCGGCGCGCCGGCAGCGGCCCGACCGGACAGGGACAGCCCGGGCGGGGGCCGCTCCGCCGGGTGCCGCCCGCTGGGGGAGGGACACCACGGAGGTCGTCGCGGGGCGCAACGCCGTCGTCGAGGCGCTCCGCGCGGAGCTGCCCGCCAGGTCGCTGCACGTTGCCGAGCGGATCGACGCCGACGACCGGGTCCGGGAGTCACTGCGGATGGCGGCCGATCGCGGTCTGCCGCTCCTGGAAGCGCCCCGCGCAGAGCTCGACCGGCTGACCGGTGGGGCGATCCACCAGGGTCTCGCTTTGCAGCTGCCGCCCTACGACTACGCCGCGCCGGACGAGCTGCTCGACGTGGCCGCGGCGGCCGGCGAAGTGCCGCTGGTCGTCGCCCTCGACGGGATCACCGACCCCCGCAACCTCGGCGCCGTCGTCCGCTCGGCCGGGGCCTTCGGCGGGCACGGGGTCGTCGTCCCGCAGCGCCGCTCCGCCGGGATGACAGCCGGTGCCTGGAAGGCGTCCGCGGGTGCGGCGGCGCGGGTCCGGGTGGCCAGGGCGGCGAACCTCACCCGCGCCCTGGAGTCCTACGGCAAGGCCGGGCTGTTCGTCGCGGGGCTCGCGGCGGACGCGGACACCACCGTCGGCGATCTGCCGTTCGCCGACGCCCCGATGGTCCTCGTCGTCGGTGCGGAGGGCAGGGGGCTGTCGCGGCTGGTACGCGAGACCTGCGACGCGACCGTCGGTATCCCGATGCGCGGGGCCGCCGAGTCGCTGAACGCCGGGGTCGCGGCGGGCATCGCGCTCTACGAGATCGCACGCCTCAGGCGCTGAGTGGCCGTCGACCTGGATCGGCCCGCCGAGCAACGCCCGTACGGTCGTCAGTCGGCGAGGCGCTCGCCGGTCTTGACGGAGAACAGGTGGACCTTGTCCGGCCGGGGCACCAGGTGCACGGACGCGCCCTTGGCCGGAGGGGTGCGCGGGTCGACCCGCGCGATGATGTCGTGCGGGCTCTCCCCGACCTCTGCGGTGCCGTAGAGGAAGGCGTCGGCGCCGAGCTCCTCGACGACGTTCACCATCGTCACGATGCCGCCCTCGCCCGCGATGTCGAACGACTCGGGACGCACGCCGAGCATCACCGTGGCCGAACCCTCGGCCTGCGCCGCGGCGACCATCTCGCGCGGCAGCGGGATGTCGGCTTCCCCGAGGCGTACTCCGCCGTCCCTGATCGGAACCTCCATCAGGTTCATGGCGGGCGACCCGATGAAGCCGGCGACGAAGACGTTGCCCGGCCGCTCGTACATCGCCCGCGGCGTGTCGACCTGCTGCAGCAGGCCGTCGTTGAGCACGGCGACCCGGTCGCCCATGGTCATCGCCTCGACCTGGTCGTGCGTGACGTACACCGTCGTCACGCCGAGGCGTCGCTGGAGTGAGGCGATCTGGGTGCGGGTCTGGACGCGCAGCTTGGCGTCGAGGTTGGACAGCGGCTCGTCCATCAGGAAGACCTGGGGCTCACGGACGATCGCCCGCCCCATCGCGACCCGCTGGCGCTGGCCGCCAGAGAGGGCCTTGGGCTTGCGGTCCAGGTAAGGCTCGAGGTCGAGGAGCTTCGCCGCGTCGCCAACCCGGCGCTTGATCTCCTCCTTGTTGACGCTCGCGATCTTGAGCGCGAACCCCATGTTGTCGAACACCGACATGTGGGGGTACAGCGCGTAGTTCTGGAACACCATGGCGATGTCACGGTCCTTGGGCGGCAGGTGCGTGACCTCGCGCTCGCCGATGTGGATCGACCCTGAGTTGACGTCCTCGAGCCCCGCGAGCATCCGCAGCGAGGTGGACTTCCCACAGCCCGACGGGCCCACGAGCACCAGGAACTCCCCGTCGTCGATCCGCAGCTCCAGCGCGTCGACCGCCGGGCGGTCCTGGCCTGGATAGGTGCGCGTCGCCTTGTCGTAGGTGACCTCGGCCATCGATGTCTCCTTCACCGGCAGGTACGTGCCGGACGATCCGTAGTGGAAGGAACGGACATGGTGCATCCCGTGAGCTGCCGGGCGGGCCCCGGCGTACGTGCCAGCACTTGGTATCACGCCGTGGTGCGCCTGCAAAGAGCGCGCGCCCCGTGCCGAACCCCGCGCCGAACCCCGCGCCGAACCCCGTCCCGGTCACGTGCCGCAGTAAGTTCTTTCACCAGATGCCGTTGGCATGCCAGGACTTGCAGCAAAGCTACGCTAGCGGTCATGCGTGCACGCCTGGCCGACGTCGCCGCCCAGGCCGGTGTGAGTGAGGCGACGGTCAGCCGGGTGCTCAACAGCCGCCCGGGCGTGGCCACCGATACCCGGCGGGCCGTGCTCACCGCCCTGGACGTGCTGGGCTACGAACGCCCCAGCCGGCTGCGCGAGCGGGCCGTGGGGCTGATCGGCCTCATCGTCCCCGAGCTCGACAACCCGATCTTCCCGGCGTTCGCACAGGTGATCGAGACGGGGCTGGCGCAGCACGGCTACGCGTCGGTGCTGTGCACGCAGACTCCGGGTGGAGTGAGCGAGGACGACTACACCGAGCTGCTCCTCGAGCGGGGCGTCTCCGGCATCGTCTTCGTCAGCGGCCACCACGCCGACCGGTACGCCGACCCGGCCAGGTACCGCAGGCTGACCGAGCGCGGCCTGCCGATCGTCCTCGTCAACGGCTACCTCGACGGCGTCGACGCCCCGTTCATCTCCAACGACGACATCACCTCGATGGACCTCGCCGTCCGGCACGTGGCCGCGCTCGGCCACACCTCGATCGGCCTTGCCATCGGCCCCGAGCGGTACGTGCCCGCGGTGCGCAAGATCACGGGGTTCCGGGAGAGCATGCGGGCCGTGCAGGGACTCGAGGACGTGGACGATCTGATCGAACGCTCGCTGTTCTCCGTCGAGGGCGGGCAGGCGGCCGCCCAGCGCCTGCTCGACAGGGGCGCCACCGCCATCATCTGCGGCAGCGACATGATGGCCCTGGGCGTCATCCGTGCCGTGCGGCAGCGGGGTGGGCAGGTGCCGCGGGACGTGTCGGTCGTGGGGTACGACGACTCGCCGCTGATCGCGTTCGCCGATCCGCCCCTCACCACCGTGCGGCAGTCGGTCCGCGAGATGGGTCTCGCCGCCGTGCGCGCGCTGCTCGACGAGATCATCGGCGCGCCCGCGCCGCGCGCGGAGTTCGTGTTCCGGCCCGAGCTCGTGGTCCGCGCCTCGACCGGCGCCGTCCCTCGCTCCGGGGGAGTACCCCGTCCATCCGATTTCCCGTGACGCGGTCACGGAAAATCGGGAGCTCCCGGCTGCCATACGCTCTACGATCCGCGGCGTGACGTTGCATCTGCACCGCCGCCGAGCGCCCCGACCTTGCCGAACGTGCTCCGGACCCGTCCGAGATCTGGCCCGAGTACAACCGGCACGGCGACATCGTGGGGTGGTGCTGGCGGTTCCTCGGCGAGGAGAACCCCGACTACCAGTTCGTCCTGCATGACGAGGACGCCGACCGGGTCGTCGCTGCCGGTTACACCGGGCCGATCGTGTGGGACGGCGTCGACGCCCGGCTGCCGGACAGTTTCGACGAGGCCATCGTGCAGGTCGTCAACGCACGCCGCACCGGCAAGCCGGTGGACACGCTGTGCGCGATGGCGGCCGAGATCCCGCCCCTGGAGCGTTCCCGGGGGCTGGCCGCCGAGGTGCTGCGCGGCATGCGCGAGATCGCCGCCCGGCACGGATTGGCGCGGATCGTGGCTCCCGTACGGCCGTCCTGGAAGGAGCGCTACCCGCTCGCCCCGATCGAGCGGTACGTGACCTGGCGCCGCGAGGACGGAACGCTGCTCGACCCCTGGATGCGGGTACACGAGAGACTCGGCGCCCGGGTGGCCCGCCGAATGCCGCAATCGTTGCGGATCACCGGCACGGTCGCCGAGTGGGAGTCGTGGACCGGCATGGCGCTCCCAGAGACGGCCTCCTACGTGTTCCCGCGCGGGCTGGCTCCGCTGCAGGTCGACCGGGAGGCCGACCGCTGCACGTACTGGGAACCCAACGTGTGGGTGGTTCACCCCGACGTTGTGTGACCCCTGACGTCTGCGGGTGCGATGCTGCACTCGTGACGCGCGACACTCTGATGGCTTGGGTGGCGGCGTACGAGCGGGCGTGGCGCACGCCGGGCACGCAGGCGCTGGGCGAGATCTTCACGACGGACGCGGTGTACCGGATGTCCCCGTACGGGCCGGTCGTCCGGGGTCTGGAGGCGCTGCGGCAGCTCTGGGAGGACGAGCGGGAGGGCCCCGATGAGGTCTTCACGATGTCCGCGTCGGTCGTGGCGTGCGAGGGAGACACCGGGGTGGTCCGGGTGGAGGTCCGGTACGGCGAACCGGTGCGGGAGGAGTTCCGTGACCTGTGGGTGCTCAGGTTCGCGCCGGACGGGCGGTGTGCGGAGTTCGAGGAGTGGTGGTACACGCCCGGCTCCGCCGCCGCAGCGGGGGGAGAGGCTGCCGGGTAGGTTGCCGAGTAGGCTGGCGACGTCCCGCCGGCGTGGCGCAACCTGGTAGCGCACCCGACTTGTAATCGGGCGGTTAGGGGTTCGAGTCCCCTCGTCGGCTCACGAAAAAGCCCAGGTCAGACCGATCTCGACCTGGGCCTTCGCTCCTGCTGGCCCTGCTGGTAGCCAACCGAGTAGCCAACCTTACTTCCGACGACGCTCTGCCTCACCCCAAAGCGCTGACTTATCGGGTGTGCCCCGGATCTTCCGGACTGCGGATCGTTATAGGATCCTCAGCCGAAAGGACGGGATCACGTGGCAGGGAAATACCGGAAGTTCACTCCTGAGTTCCGTGAGGAAGCGGCTCGTATGGTCGTGGAGACGTCACGGCCGATCGCGG
>JBOHCZ010000267.1:0-10898 GCA_050699195.1 Streptomycetales bacterium | reverse complement strand
CGCGTCTGGAGCCGGTCCCGGGTCGCAGCGATGCCGGCAAGCCGCCGCTGCTGGCCCGCGACCGAGGCCTGGGCACGCTGCTTGGCGGCCCGCACCCGGTCGGTCGCCTCGTGCTGCCTGGTGAGCGCCCTGTCGGCCTGCCGCTCCAGGATCTCGGCCACCAGCGACGCGGCCTGGAAGTCGGCGTAGACGTCATTGCGGTGCTCATGCACGTAGCGGAGCAGGGACACCCGGTCCATCAGCTCCTGCGGGCCGTCGGCCCCGACGAAGGCGGCGACTTCGGTGAGGTTGCCACCGGAGCGGTAGGTCGCCGCGGCGACCTGGCCGAGCCGGTCGTGTGCTGCCGTGCGGTGCCGCTGTGACGCCGCGGTACGCGCCCGGGCATCCTGCACGGCGTCCTTGGCGGCCTGCAGCCGGACCATCGCGCCGTTGTAGGCCTCCACCGCCTCGGCCGCCGCGACGCGGAGCTGCTCCAGCCTCGATTCCGCGCCCGCGAGCTGCGCCTCGAGGCGGCCGACCTGGTCGGCCATGGCCTGAACGCTCTGGCCGGAGCCGGGCCCGTGGACGGTGTCGGCGCCCGCCGGCCCGGCCGCAGGGAAGAGCAGTGCGATCGTGATCGCGCCGCAAAGACTCGCCCTCGTACGTCGCGTACGTCGCACGCCGCTTCCTCCTTGATCGCGAGGCCCCGAACCCACGCACGTGCTGTATCAAGAGGCGACGTTAGGCGATTTCCTCTGTTTTATTCCCTATTACACCAATAGTCACTTTAGTAATGATCTGTGAAGACGATCTCCGCGGTGCGGCGAATCCCCTGGTCGGCGGTACGCGTGAAGCATTCCAATCCCGCACCGCGAGAGGGCAACGGCCGTCGCCCGTTCAGCGGCCACCCCAATGACGCAGCGCGTGGCGGCCGCCACCACATGTGATGCGGACTCAGATGCTCGAACCCGGGCGGGTCAGCCGCGAGCCGTCCATCCCGTGGCCGCGGCCCAGCGCTCGGCCCGGCCCATGATCTCCTCGACGACAGCGCTCTTGGCGGACGCGTAGTGATTCATGTCGCGCCACTCACGCCGCGCGAGAGCCCGCTTCACCCGCTCGTAAGCCTCCCGGTCCGCAGGTGACGCTCGCAACCTGTCACGGAACAGCAGGTCGCGGCGCTCGTCGTCGCTGCCGGCCGGCCAGACGTGGACGTGCACATCGCGCTCGGGCGTGCGGAACATGCGGTGCCCGGGCTCGCGCACCCGAAGCTGGTACCCGGCCCGTTCGAGCGGCAGCCGGTAGGCGCCCTCGGCCTCCAGGTCGTCGACGACGACCTGGATGTCGACGACCGGCTTGGCGGCGAGCCCGGGGACGGCGGTGGAGCCGACGTGCGCGATGCGCCGCCCAAGCGGGCCGAGGGCGGCCGTGATCCGGTCGCGTTCCGCGCGGAAGCGTTCCGGCCAGGCCGGGTCGTAGTCGTGGATCACGATGTCGCGCTTCTCACGGCCCCCGACGAGCACCCGGTCGAGGTAGGCGTCGAGGCCGCCCTCACTCATGCCCGGAGCCCGAGCAGGAAGCGGCGCAGCAGCGCGGCCATCTCGGCCTTGACCCGCGGCCTCTCCGCGTTCGGAGCCTCGGCGAGCGCGAGGGCGGCCGCGTTGAGCATCCCGAAGGTGACCTGGGTGGCGCTCTCCAGCGGGACCGGTGCGATGGACCCGGTCTCGATGAGGGCGCGGAGAAACGACTGCACCAGCCCGTAGGCGTACTTCTCCTCGCACTCGCGCCACCGCTCCCAGCCGAGCGCGACCGGCCCCTCCTGGATGACGAGCCGCGCGTAGGCGGGCTCGCAGCTCACCGTGAGGAAGGCGTCGATGCCGGCCAGCGAGGCGTCCCAGGCATCTCCGGCACCGGATGCGGCCTGCATGACCCGCTGCTGCATGCGCATCTCGAGACGGTCGAGGACGGCTTCGAACAGCGCCTGCTTGCCGCCGAAGTGGTGGTAGAGCGCCCCCTTGGTGACGCGGGCGGCCGACGCGATGTCGTCAAGGGAGGTACGGATGTAGCCGCGCTCGGCGAACAGCTGGAGCGCGCTCTCCAGCAGGCCCTCCCGGGTGGCCTCGGAGTACTCGTCGCGCCGGCTCTTGACAGTTGCCATTCCTTGAGCATATGACGTACTCAGAGTACGTACTGTGAGTATGTTGAAGACTGGGAGAATGTGATGTTGTGGGATCAGTACCGCAGGCGCAACGAAGTGATCCACTCCGTGCTGCGGGCCGTGCTGGACGTGCATGCCGACCACCCGGCACTCGCCGAACCGGTTGCGGAGCAGGCCAGGCTGCTGCGCTGGGCGACCGGCCTCGACCTGGCCGACATGACCGCCGGCCGCCGACGTGACACCGCCTACGCGGCACACGCGACCCGGGCGGCTCAGGCGGGCGTTCCCGAGCTCGTAGGTTAGGAGTCCCGCCGTGATGGCACACACCGCTCCCGGGCCGCGCGGCCTCGAGGCACTCCGGGTCCTCTCCGCGCTGTCGCGCCGGCCGCTCGCCGGCATGTCGGCCCTGCGGCGCAGGTACGGGGACGCGGTACAGGTCCCGCTGGCCCCGCGCCGCGCGTTCTACCTGTTGAGCCGCCCCGAGCACGCCGAGCACGTCCTCGTGGCCCGGCAGGGCAACTACGGGAAGGCGTTCACCTACCGGCCGCTGCGCGAGATGCTCGGCACCGGCCTGCTCACCAGTGAGGGTGAGCGGTGGCAGGCTCACCGCCGGCTGGTGCAGCCGCTGTTCGCCCAGCGGCACGTGGTCAGCTTCGCACCCGACATGGTCGCTGCCGCGCGACACACGCTCGACCACTGGGACACGCTCCCCGACGGAGCCCCCGTCGACGTCAGCGCCCAGATCAGCGGCCTCACCCTGGATGTCGTGGGGCGGGCGCTGTTCGGAGCCGACCTCACGGCCGAGTCGACCCGGATGGCCGGCGCACTGGCGGTGCTGCAACGCGCCGCCGTCGCCGCGGCGTTCCACCCGCTCACGATGGCCAGCCCGCGCATGATCAAGCCGGTTCTCGCGGCGCACCGGGGCTACCCGGCATCGATGCGCACGCTGGAATCGACGGTGGGCGACATCATCGACCGGCGCCGAGCCAGCGGCCGCGTCGAGAGCCTGAGGCCGCGTGACCTCCTCGACCTCCTCCTCCAGGGCGGCGAGGGCGGAACCGGCCTCAGCGACCGGGAGATCCGCGACGAGGTCGCCACGTTCGTGCTCGCGGGGCACGAGACCACAGCCAACGCGCTGGTCTGGACACTGGTGCTGCTGTCCGCCTGCCCGGCGGCCCGCGACCGGCTGGAGGACGAGGTCGACACCGTCCTTTCGTCGACCCCAGGCCGAGCCGACGCGACCGCTGACGACGCCGACGCGCTGCCCTGGACCAGGGCCGTCGTCTCCGAGGCCATGCGGCTCTACCCGCCCGCCTGGACGATCGAGCGCGAGGCGCTCGGCGACGACGAGGTCGGCGGCATCCGCGTGCCCGCCGGCAGTACGGTCGCCGTGCCCCCGTACCTCATCCACCGCAACCCGGCTGTCTGGCCCAACCCGGAGGGCTTCGACCCCGAGCGGTTCCTCGACCAGCACGCGAACGGCCGGCACCGCTACGCGTTCATGCCGTTCGGCGGGGGGCGGCGCGGCTGCGTCGGCGCGAGCTTCGCGTTGCTCGAAGGCACCCTGGTGCTGGCGATGCTGGCCCGCAGGTACCGCCTCGACCTGTTGCCCGGCCGGCTGCCCGTGCCCGAGCCGAACATCACGCTGCGGCCGCACGGCCAGCTCACCATGACCCTGCACCGCAGGACGTGAGACGGCCGGCACCCGCCCTCCGTTGCGCCGACCGGCGGCGGGCGCCGCGCCGGGACGGATCACGACGCTAGCCGCGGGCGCGCTCCCGCAGTACGTTCTTCTGGATCTTGCCGGTCGAGGTCTTGGGCAGCTGCCCGAACGTCACGGCCTTCGGCGCCTTGAACCCCGCGAGCCGCTCCCGGACGTGGCCGATGAGCTGCTGCTCGGTGGCCCCGGCGCCGTCCTTGAGCGTGACGTACGCGACGGGCACCTCGCCCCACCGCTCGTCGGGGCGGCCCACGACCGCGGCCTCGAGCACGGCCGGGTGCGCGGCGAGCGCCTGCTCGACCTCGATGGAGGCGACGTTCTCCCCGCCGGAGATGACGATGTCCTTGGCCCGGTCGACGATCTGGACGTAGCCGTCGGGATGCATCACGGCGAGATCCCCGGTACGGAACCAGCCGTCCGGCGCGGCGGCGCGGGTCCCCTCGGGATCTCGGTAGTAGCCGAGCATCACGTCGTTGCCGCGGGCCGCGATCTCCCCGACCGCCGCGCTGTCGCCCGGCACGTCGCGCCCCCCGGCGTCCACGACCCGTACCGGCTCGGCGATCACGTTGGCGACCCCCTGCCGGGCGGTCAACGCCGCGAGCTCGTCTGCTGGAAGGGCGCCCCAGCCGCGCTGCGGCTGGCAGATGCCCAAGGGTCCGAACGTCTCGGTCAGCCCGTAGAGGTGGATCACCTCCATGCCCGCGCTCGCCGCGGCGGCCAGCAGGGTCGGGCTGGGCGGCGCACCTCCCGTACACGCGAGGAGCCCCGGCTCGAGCGGCTCCGCCGGAGCGGCGGCGTGGTGGAGCAGCGAGCTGAGGACGACGGGCGCGCCGCACAGGTGGGTGACCCGCTCGCGGCGGATCAGGTCCCACGCATCGCCGGGGTCGACCCTGCGCAGGCACACGTGCGTGGCACCGGCGGCGGTCACCGCCCACGGGAAGCACCAGCCGTTGCAGTGGAACATCGGCAGCGTCCACAGGTAGGTGTCCTCCGGGCCGAGACGGGCGTGCAGCGCCATGGCCAGCGCCTGCAGGTAGGCGCCGCGGTGGTGGTACATCACGCCCTTGGGCCGCCCGGTCGTGCCGCTCGTGTAGTTGATGGAGAGCAACCCGCGCTCGTCGGGCACCGGGAACGCGGAAACGTCCGGCTCTCCGAGCGCCTCCCCCACGAGCAGATCCTCGTACGGCTCACCCCCCGAGTGCCCGGCAGAGTCCCCGGCAGAGTCCCCGGCAGAGTCCCCGGCCGGGCCCGCGCGCACCAGCGGCGGGCGGATGCGCGACCGCCCCGCAGCCGCGGCGGCGGTGTCCGCCAGATCGCCGTCGTAGATCAGCAGCACCGGCTCGCAGTGGTCGAGGATCCACGCCAGCTCCGCTGGCGCGAGCCGGGTGTTGAGCGCGACCAGCACGGCGCCCGCGAGCGGTACGGCGAAGGTGGCCTCCAGCAGCGCGTGGGTGTTCGGCGCGAGGACGGCGACCCGTGCGCCGTCGGTGGCGCCGCGCCGCGCCAACCCCGCGGCGAGCCGCTGTACCCGGTCCCAGAGCTCGCGGTAGGTCAGCCGCAGCCCGCCGTCGATGACGGCGGTCCGGTCGGCGAACACCCGCGCGGAACGGGCCAGGAACGCGGTCGGGGTGAGCGGCTCGAAGGACATCGCGCTCGGCGGCTGGGGCGTGGCTGGCATGACGACTCCCGGGGGCGACGGGTCTGCCCTGCCGAACCTTAGAGGGGGCCCTTGGAGAAGGCGATCATCGGAACAAGTCACTTATTCTCCTTATATCGCTTTTCATCGCTAAGAGCCCATTCTGGCCTCGTCAGGGAGGCAGCCATGCGCCAGCAGGTGTCCCTTCTCATCAGCCTCACCACCCTCGGCTTAGTCGCGGCCGCGACCCCCACGGGTGCGGCTACCGGCACCGCGCCGGGCAGCCCGGCCGCCGTGCACACCACAGGCGCCGTGCACACCACAGGCGTTGGGCGCACCACCGGCGCTGGGGGCCCCGCCGTCACGCACCGAGTCGTCGAGTCGTTCGACGGCGTGCCGATCCATACGACGCTGTTCCTGCCGGCTGGCGCGGGCCGGGCCAGCCCCGTTCCGCTCGTGATGCGCAGCCACGGCTGGGGCGGCCACGGCGAGCGCAGCCTCGACGAGGCCTCGTCCACCACCACGGCGCTGCTGGACGCCGGCTACGCCGTACTCACCTGGGACGAGCGGGGATTCGGCTACTCGGGCGGCGAGGTGGCGATCCTCAAGCCGCAGTTCGAGGGACGCGACGCGAGCGTGCTCATCGACTGGGTGGCCACAGATCCCGACGTGGCGCCTGCCATCGCCTGCGAGAGCGGCCGCCGCGCGAACGGCAGCTGCGCCGACCCGGTCATCGGCATGACCGGCGGCTCGTACGGCGGCGGGATCCAGCTGCTCACGGCGGCCTTCGACGCCGGGTTCTCGTCGACCACGGCTGGCGGGGAGCCACGGGTCGACGCGCTGGCGCCCGAGATCACCTGGCACGACCTGCGGTACTCGCTGTACGACAACCGGGTGCTCACCTTCGGCTGGGGCGAGGCGCTGTACGGCCTGGGGGCCGCCACCGCCCACGCCGAGGGCCTGGACCCGCGCAACCCGGCCGGCCCGCAGTCCGGCGGCCTGGCCGCGGGGATCCACCAGATCCAGGCCGAGGGCACGGCGACGGGCGCGCTGTCAGACCCGTCAGTGGCCTACTTCGGGGCCAGCAGCCTCGCGGTCTACGGCCGGAAGCACCCCGTCACGGTGCCCTCGCTGTTCCTGCAGGGCAGCGTCGACACGCTGTTCGACCTCACTGAGGCCGCGCGGAACCTCCACCACGTCCGCCGGCACGCGCCGGCCAAGCTCGTGGTGTTCTGCGGCGGACACGTGTCGTGCCCCGCGGACTACGCCGACGCAGGCGACCGTAGTTTCATGAACCGGGCGATCCTCGACTGGTTCGCGCGCTATCTCAAGGGCGAGAGCGTCGGCACCGGGCCGCGGGTCGTCTACCGCACCAACGAGGGCGTCTGGCGGAAGGCCCGCGACTTCCCGCCGCCCGGTACGGCCGATCTGCGAGGCTCCGGCGCGGGCATGGTCGTCAGCACCCCGGTACCGACCACGTTGGGGGCCGACGACGCCCCGGATGGCCCCACGAGCAGCGGACTGCTCACCGCCCAGCCCAACCCGTCGGGCGACCCGCACGCGTTCAGCGTGCCCGTCGCCACCGCCCGGCGCGGCGCCCTGGAACTGGTCGGCATCCCCGCCGCGCACCTCGCGGTGTCCGGCACCGGGCCGGTGACGCACCTGTTCCTCAAGCTGGTGGACCGGGAGAGCGGCGAGGTCGTCAACCTCCAGGAGACGCCGGTCCGGGTCGACGACCTGTCCGGCGATCCGCAGTCCCTCGACGTCACCATGTCGGGGATCGCCTACACCCTCCCGGTGGGGCACCACCTCGACCTTCAGGTGTCGACGTCGAGCCTGCTGCACGCGACCGCCCGGACGCCTGCGCAGGTACGCGTCGTCGTGCAGGTCGACGTGCCGGTGCACCGAGCCCGGTGATCCGGGTCCGGGGACGGGCCCTGCCCGCCGGCGAGTTCGTCGACCTGTACGCCACCGGCGACGGGTGGGCGGACGGCCCCGGCACCCGCGCCGATCTGGTGGGCGAGGGCCGGATCCTGCCCGGGCTTGCCGACGTACCCACCTTGATCTACGACGTGGACCCTCGGACCGACCTGCGCTCGACCACCCCAGGCGGGTCATCCTGCGCGCCGCGTCGTCCGCTGACCGGCCGCGCTTGGTGGCCCGGCCGCATCGCTTCGCTCACGCGTGGTTGTAGACCTCGTAGTGGCGGGCCGTCAGCTCGCGCTCGACGAGGAACTCGTCGTCCCGGGGGTAGAAGACGGCCCGCTCGGGGTCGGACCCGGCGAAGGCGGCGATCGCGTCGTAGGACTCCCACAACGTGACCATGCAGAACTCCTCACGGTCGCCGTCGGGGCGGCGCAGCATGTAGACCCCCCGGTTGCCCGGCACGCCGGCGTACCCCGCAAGCGCGACCTCGTTCATGTACGCCTCGTACGCGTCGGCCCCGTCGCGGGCCACCCAGCCGCGCCACATCCGGATCACCATGCGAACCATCGTAACCGTCGATCTGCCTTTGCAGGTTACGCAGGACGGCCTCATCGACGCGGCCGAGCGGGTGATTGTCGCCGGTACCGCCGTACTGCGGCGCTTCCCTCGGTGAATTAGGGACATAAAGGGCGAATAGGCCCGGGTTCGACGTGGGCCCGGCCGCGGTGGCGCGCGAACTCGGAGCGCTCATCGGGGGAGGAGTTGCTCGTGACGCCCCATCGAGTGCCGGGGCGGTGAGGCGGCCCACTTCGACGCCGCGCCGATATTGCGCAAGGAAGGCCCTTGACGATGGCTGCATGGTCTGGACGGAGAAGGGCACGCACCGCCGTCGCCGCGTTCGCGGCATCGGCCGTGGCGTTCTCTGGATCCGTCGCGCTCCTGGGAGCCGGCACGAGCAACGCTTCGAGTCACCGCGAGGCTCCCCTGATCCTCAACGATCCGCAGGCTGACAACACCGACCTCTACACGTTCGTGAGCCCGAACAAGCCCAACACGGTCACCATGATCGCCGACTGGGTGCCCTTCGAGGAGCCGGCCGGCGGCCCGAACTTCTACCCGTTCTCCGACAACGCGCGATACAACATCAAGGTCGACAACGACGGGGACGCCAGGCCGGACATCACCTACCGCTGGGTGTTCCAGACCCAGGACGACCGGGGCATCGACACGTTCCTGTACAACAACGGTCCGGTCACCTCGCTGGACGACAAGAACCTGCTCTTCAGGCAGACCTACACACTCAAGGCCGTGACCGAGAGCGGCAAGGGCCACAAGGTCGAGACGCTGCTGAAGGACGTGCCGGTGGCCCCGTCGGACGTGGGCGAGGCGTCGATGCCGGACTACGCCGCGCTGCGCGAGGAGGCCATCACGAAGGCCGACGGTGGCGGCCGGTCGTTCGCCGGGCAGGCCGACGACCCGTTCTTCGCCGACCTGCGGATCTTCGACCTGCTCTACGGGGGCGACTTCAGCGAGACGGGCGACGACACCCTGGCGGGCTACAACGTCAACACGGTCGCATTGCAGGTTCCGATCTCAAGGCTCGTCGACGGCGACCCGGTGATCGGCGTCTGGACATCGACCGACCGGCGGAGCACGCAGGTGCGGCACACCAACGGCAACCAGCGCAACAAGGGTGCCTACGTGCAGGTGTCCCGCCTCGGAAACCCGCTGGTGAACGAGGTCGTGGTGCCAGCCGGGCTGAAGGACGCCTTCAACGCGCTGCCGCCCGTCAAGGACGCCTCGGTCAAGGAGATCGTCAACAAGGTCGAGGATCCCGAGGTGCCCAAGCTGATAGAGCAGATCTACGGGATCCCCGCTCCCAAGACCCCGCGCGATGACCTGTTCGCGATCTTCCTCACCGGCCTCTCGGGGCTCAACAAGCCGGAGGGCAAGGTCACTCCCGCGGAGATGCTGCGCCTGAACACCTCGATCCCGCCCGCCAAGAACCCGAAGCGTCTCGGCGTCCTCGTCGGGGACAAGGCCGGTTTCCCGAACGGCCGCCGGCTCGCCGACGACGTCGTCGATATCGAGCTGCAGGCCCTCGAGGGCGCCGTACGCGAGGGCAAGCTCATCAAGGCGCTGGGCGACGGCGACCGGGTGAACCACAACGACGTGCCCTTCGAGGACACCTTCCCCTACGTCGCCCTCCCGCACCCGGGCTCGAGCGACGGGCCGGGCGGCGCGGTCGACGCGGGCGGCGGAGGTACCGCGTCCGACCGCCGGACGGCCTCGGAAACCTCGGGAGGCTCATCCGGCGGGGGCGACCTCTCGCCCTGGCTCCCGGCCTCCGCGGCCTTCCTCGGGCTGGGATTCGCCACGCTCGGGGTGGCCGTGCTGCGCCGCAACCGCGCCCGGCCAGCCGACTAGGGCATGGCCGGCGGGAATGCTCCGGTGGGGGGCGGGCCACAGCCTGCCCCCCACCGGAGCGGCGGCTGGCTCTGCCGGTGGCTCTGCCAATGGCTCTGCTGGTGGCAAGGACGGTGCCAAGGAAGGTGCCAAGGAAGGTGGGGGCGAAGCGGCCGGCTCGGCGTCGCCGCGGTGCTGTGGTGCGCCGTGGCACTCCTCGCGGTGTCCGGTTCGTCGGTCATACAGCCACCGCGGGGCGGTCCCGAGGCCGGCAGCACGCCGGTCCGCGAGGACCCGTCCGGCGGACAGCCCAGCGGGCAGGCAGCCGGGCAAGCCACCGGACAGCGCGCCGGGCAGGCCGCCGCCTCGAGACATCCGGCCAGCCACCGGTCGCAGGCCGCCTCGTCAACCGTGCGTGCCCGGATCAGCATCCCCGACCTGGGGATCGATCAGGACCTCGTCGACCTGCCCGTGGTCGGGGCCGAGCTGCAGGCGCCGCAACGCTACGGCGACATCGGCTGGTGGAGTGCCGGACCCACTCCGGGTACCGAGGGCGCCGCGGTCGTCGTCGGGCACCTGGACTCCCCCACCGGGCCCGCGATCTTCTACACCCTCGCCGACCTCTCGCCGGGCGCCGAGATCACCCTCCGGCGGGTCGACGGCGGGGTCGCGGTGTTCGAGCTCGACCGCGTCGAGCGCTACCCGCGCGCGAGCTTCCCCTCCGAGCGCGTGTACCGCCGCGACGGCCCTCCCGCGCTGCACCTGCTCACCTGCGGGGGGAGGTACGACAGGGAGACCGGGCGCTACGCGGCCAACGTCGTGGCCTATGCCTCCCTCACCGATCTCGTCCCCGCCGCAGAGCGTCAGCGGCAAGGCCCGGGAAGGTCCTGATGATCCGCAGCAGGCATGCGCATGCGGCTGGCGTGGTGTTCGTGCTGGCCGTCGCGATGTTCCTGGCCGCCGGCATCATGATCACCTCGGGGGGGCAGCAGGCCGGACCAGCGCCCCGTCCGGACGGCGGCCCGACCGGCGCCGCCGGGCCGGACTCGGCCCCGGGTGCCGACCGGACGTCGACC
>JBOHCZ010000266.1:0-14562 GCA_050699195.1 Streptomycetales bacterium | reverse complement strand
CTACGATGGCGGCAGCAGCCGCCCCAAGATCGTTGATCGTCACACATCAAGATCACCGGGGCGGCTGTCCTGCGTTACAGGAAGTCACTCTCGGCACAGATCACGATCTCGGACTGCCGTACTAGGCGCCACGCTTCCCGTGGCCGCCGGCCGCATCGAGATATGAGGTCCCAAGCCACCTGCTCCACCAGTTGTCGGTCGCGGAATCCCAGTGTCATCAGACGCGCCCGCAGTTGGTCGCGGTAGGGCTTGCTCCCTGCCCTGGCCCGTGTAGGCATCAATACCTCGACTTCTTCGGCGACCTGACCCGAGCCGGATGCGTGATCCTCGCGGGCACCTCCAGTGTGCCTGCTTGTAGGCAATACACGTACGGACGGTTACGCATCTACCGGGCTTGTGAGTACGTTCCTCTGGCCCCGCGACACGTTTGCGCACCTCAGCCCGCCTTGCGTCGCAGGACAAACCATTCGCCGCGGCGGGGACGACAACCACCGGACGACTCAGAAACCCTGGGGGCACCAGTCTGGGCCAAATCTCAGCGCCGTGAGCGGAGGAGCGTCGTGGAAGTCATCGTGGATGTCGGTGTGTCACGGGCGTTGATGGATGTGCGTTCTCGAGCGATCTGCCGGGGCGATGGGCGTCGTGACCTGGAGACCCTGGTGGGGGTGGTGCTCGCGGTGGCGGTCCGTCACACTCCGGAGATTGCGGGGCTGCCTGGGCAGCGGGGTGGGCGGTCGGGGCGGCGGTGTCGTGAGGATGGACAGCCCTGGCCGTGTGCCACGCACCAGGACCTCGTAGCGAACCTGCTGGGCCGTGAAGCGTCGGCGTGAGAGCGCGCCGGCATGGGGGCTGGCGGTGGCTGGGATCGGGCAGGACGTGTTCTTCCTGCGTGCCGCCGCCACCCTCGGGCGGCCGTGACCCGACACCCTCCTCTGCTGCTTGCGGCCGTGTGCGTGGGTGTCACCCCCCCGGGGGGTCCCGGCCGGTTTCACCTGGCGCCGTCCCGCCATTGGCTCACCTGATGGGGCGGCGTCCCGGGCCAAATCGATGTCAACGAACGGGGTCGAGGGGATCTGGAATGACCGGTGAGGGGTTGCTTCCGCGCAGGATCGATACGTCGAGACCGAGTCAGGCGCGAATGTATGACTACTGGCTGAGCGGCAAGGACAACTACGCCGTCGACCGGGAAGCCGCTGCGCGGGTGCGTGAGGTGTTCCCGCAGGTGGCTCGGCTCGCGCGGGCCAACCGCCAGTTCCTGGAGCGAGCGGTGCGCTACTGCGCCGGGCAGGGCATCGACCAGTTCATCGACATCGGCACCGGTCTCCCCCACCCGCCGAACGTGCCCGACATCGCCCGCGAGGTGAACCCCGCCGCGCGGGTCGTGGGGGTGGACAACGACTCGGTCGTGCTGGCGCACCACCGGGCTCTGGTGGCGGTCGAGGCGGGGATCACCACCGTCGATGGCGATGTCCGTGACCCCGACGGCATCCTCGCCGATCCCGAGTTGACCGCGCTGATCGATCTGGATCGTCCGGTGGCGGTGCTGCTGGTCGCGATCCTGCACTCCGTGCGTGACGACGAGGGCCCGGCCGGCACCATCGCACGCCTTACCGAGGCGATGGCGCCGGGCAGCTACCTCGTCATAGCCGCCGCCACCTCCACCGGCGCCCCGGCCGAGACCCTCACCCGGATCGAGGAGGTCTACGCCGAGGCCACCACTCCCGCCGTGTTCCGACCCGAACACCAGCTCCGCACCTGGCTCGAGCCGCTGCACCTGGTTGCCCCCGGGCTGGTCGACGTGCAGCGCTGGCGACCCGACACCCGACAACGACGCACCAGCGTGCGCATCCTCGGCGGCGTCGCCCACAAGCGAAGTGCAAATTGGCCCACATCAACCCCAGGCGCGGCTTAGCCTCGACCGGGGTGCCCGGCAGGCATCGCGGACCTGGGAGAACCTCTTTATCTGACGGCACTCAAGATATACGATGCAACATCTGTCATCCCCGGGAGAGGTGAGATGGGCGGCAGGGTGTTAGGGAAGAGCCGGCTGCACGCCGAGATGGTGACACGGGGCCTGCTCATCGGGGGTGAGGAGGTCCCCGCGGCCTCGGGCGACACGTTGCCCGTGCACAACCCGGCGACCGGCCGCGAGGTCGGGCGGGTCGCGGCGGCCGGTCCCGGGGACGTCGACCGCGCCGTCGCGGTCGCGACAGAGGCGTTCCGTTCCGGATGTTGGAGCGAGCGGCCGGTCACCGAGCGGGCGCGCGTGCTCGGCCGCTTCGCGGACAACATCGAGCAGCACATCGAGGAGCTGTACAGGCTCGAGACGCTTTACAACGGCCGACCGATCACCGAGACCAGGGCGCAGATCGCCCGGCTGCCCGAGTGGTACAGGTACAACGCCGCGCTCCTGCTCGCGGACCGTACCGCCGTCATCCCCATGCCTGGGCCCTACCACTCCTACACCGAACGTTTCCCCCTCGGTGTGGTCGGGATCCTCTCCTCGTTCAACCACCCGCTGATGATCGGCTCGAAGAGCCTGGCGCCCGCGCTGGCCACCGGCAACTGCGTCGTGCTCAAGCCGTCCGAGCAGACCCCAATGACCAGCCTGGTGCTCGGTGAGATCGCCGCCGAGTCGGGCTTCCCGCCAGGGGTCCTCAACGTCGTCCAGGGTCACGGGCCGGTGGCCGGGGCCGCGCTCGCCGCGCATCCCGGCGTCGCGAAGGTCACGTTCACCGGCGGAACGGAGGCTGGCCGGGCCGTCGCGGCCGCCGCCGCGCAGCGCTTCGCCAAGAGCACCCTCGAGCTCGGCGGCAAGACCCCCGTCCTGGTCTTCGCCGACTCCCCGATCGAGGAGGCCGCCCGCGGGGCGGCGTTCGCCGGGTTCATCGGCGCCGGCCAGACCTGCATCGCCGGCACCCGCGTCCTCGTGCAGCGCGAGATCCACGACGCATTCGTCGAGGCGCTCGTCGCGCAGGCCGAGCGGATACGCGTCGGCGACCCGGCCCTGCCGGAAACCCAGCTCGGCCCGGTCATCTCGGCACCGGCCAAGGATCGGGTGCTGAGCTACCTCCAGGCCGGTCTCGACGAGGGCGCGGCGGTTGGCCACGGGTGGCGAAGCGCCCGGCATGCCGGGCTGCGAGGGCGGCTACTTCGTCCGCCCGACAGTGCTCACCGGGGTGCGCAACACCATGCGGGTCGCCCGTGAGGAGATCTTCGGACCGGTGCTCGTCGTGATTCCCGTCGACGGTGAAGCGGATGCCATCACCCAGGCGAACGACTCGCCGTACGGCCTGGGCTCGGCGATCTGGACCCGGGACGTGGCCCGCGCCCATCGCGTCGCGGCCCGGCTGACGCACGGGATCGTCTGGGTGAACGACCATCACCGACTCGACCCCGCGTCACCGTGGGGCGGCGTCCGCGACAGCGGCCTCGGCCGGGAGAGCGGCTGGGAGTCGTTCCACGACTTCACGAACGTCCGCGCCGTCACGGTCCGCACCGCGCCGGACGGAGTCGACTGGTACGGCCGCACCGGCGTGGATCGGCTGAACTGATGGTCGAGGGGCTGCAGCTGTCCCGCCAGGACGACGGCGCCGTCCTGGCGGTCCTCGAGCGCGGTGAGGGGAACCTGCTCACCGGGCAGATGTGCGACGCGCTCACCGCCTACCTTCGTGACCCGCCGCCCGCCGCCCACGTCCTGGTGCTCGCGCCCCGCGGCCCGAACTTCTGCCTCGGCCGGGAGCGACAGGCCGAGGCCCCGCAACAGCTGCGCGAGGAGGTGGGCGCGCTCGTCGCGTTGAACCGGGCGCTGCTGGCGACCCGGCTCGTGACCGTCGCGAAGGTGAACGGCGACGCGGCGGGGTACGGTGTCGGGCTGGCCGCGCTCTGCGACGTGACCGTTGCCGCCCCGTCCGCCCGCTTCTGGTTCCCCGAGGTCGAGATGGGCCTCGCGCCCGCCGTGGTCCTTGCCTGGCTGCCCCGGATGGTTGGCCGCAAGTACGCCTTCCACCTCACCGCCACCGGCCGGAAGATCTCCGCAGCCGAGGCGGCGGAGATCGGGCTCGTGAGTGCGGTGGCACCGTCTCGGGACGCGCTGGAGACGGCCGTCCAGGACGAGGTGGCGGGTCTGACGAAGCACAGCCGACGGGTGCACGGAGAGATCAAGGAGTTCCTTCGGGTCAGCGCGGACCTGAGCCAGGACCAGGCCTACGACCTGGCGATCGAGAAGCTGATCCTCGGCTCGATGGCGCGCGGAGGCGACCACGGCCCCCCGTCAGGGTGAGAAGGGTGAGCCAAGGCGGCGAGGCAGGAAGTCACGACCAGGCCCCGCCGATCAAGTGAGATTCCCCCGCTGGACCTGAATAGAACGGAGCGGGACAAATGGCACACAGTGGTGAGGCGTCCTCCCGATTTCGCTGGAGGGACGACTTCAGGATGAGCACGATGGACATCGTGGTCGCGGTGTTGCTGGGCATCATCGAGGCCGCGATCGAGATCCTGGGCGCCCTAGGCTTCCTCGAGCGGACGGTGTGGGCGGCCGGCAGTGTGGGGTTCGTGATCTACGCCGTCTACAACGGCACGACCTGGATTCTGTTCTTCGCGGGCGCGTACCTGCGCAAGCGGGCGAGCGTCCTGCTGCTCGCGATCGTCGTCACGCATGTGGTGCGCTGGTTCATGGGCGACCCGGACGGGCCACTCCTGCTGTGGTACGCCCTGTTCCCAGGCATCCTGACGGTGCTCGCGTTCTACGCCATGCGCTGGCGCGGTCGCAACCTGCTGTTCGCGGTCACCGGCGCAGTGGCGGCCGGCACCAACCAGATCGCGCTGTTCGTCGTCGTGGGCTTCGGCCTGGCCGGGGGCGCGTTCTGGGGCATGGTCTCCGTCGTGGTGGGCGCGATCGGCGGACTGCTGTGGGGCGTGCTCGGTCGCTACCTCGGCATCGGCCTGGAGAAGGCCGGGGTGCCGTCGGTCGACACGCCGCCGGCCAGAGGCGGTGCCGTCAGCCACGCCTAGCAGGACCACGGCGGTCCCGGTCGGGCTGGCATCCGCTTCCTCTGACCGGGACCGCCTCCACCCATCCAAGGAGTGGCCCGATGGCCGACCCGATGATGGTCGTCGAGAATTACAGCTTCTGGTTCAAGGGCATCGAGGGCCGCGAGACCCTCGCCCTCAGCGACGTGTCGTTCGAGGTCGAGAAGGGCGACTTCATGCTCATTCTCGGCAGGAGCGGTTCGGGCAAGTCCACTCTGGCGCTCAACCTGGTCGGTATCTTCCCGGACTACTTCGGCGGGCGCAACGAGGGCCGCATCCTCGTCAACCACGCCACGAAGGGGCTCGTCAACCGGCGGGAGCTCGACCGGGGGGAGCGCTTCGCCACCGTCAACATGTTGTTCCAGAACCCCGAGGAGCAGATCGTCACGCTGACGATCGAGGAGGAGATCGGGTTCGCCCTCGAGAACTACCTGTTCCCGCCCGAGGAGATCCACCGGCGCATCGACACGGCGCTCGACCTCGTCGGCCTGGCCGGTTTCCGGGAACGCTCAACGCTCAAGCTGTCGGGTGGCGAGAAGCAGCGGGTGGCGTTGGCGGCGATGCTCGCCCTTCAGCCGAGGGTGCTGATCCTGGACGAGCCGACCTCCAATCTCGACCCCGCGGGGACCGAGGAGGTCCTGGACGCCGTCAACCGGGTGCGGGAACGCGGAGACGTGACGCTGCTGATCGTCGAGCACGAGGTCGACACCGTCTTCGACCAGGTCGACAAGATCCTGCTGGTGGACGGCCAGACCGCCCACGGGCCCGCGACACCGCGCGACTTCATGATCCGGCACGGGATGGCTGTCCGCGACCACATGGGGCTGTGGATTCCGCAGGCCTGCGAGGTCGGTCTCGGGCTGCGTAACGACGGCGTCGAGCTGCCGTTCGTACCGTTGAACGGACCGGAGCTCGTCGAGGCGGTCAGGGCCGTCGGCCCGCCCGAGCCCACCCCGTCCGACGAGCCGGACCCCAGGCCGACCAGGGACGAGCCGGCTCCGGGCGAGGTCGTCATCGACGTCCGGGACCTGTGTTTCTCCTACCCGTCCAAGCCCGACGTGCTGCGTCACGTGAACATGGAGGTCCGCAGGGGCGAGATGCTGGCGATCGTCGGCCAGAACGGCTCAGGCAAGTCCACGCTCGCCGCGCATTTCAACGGCATCTACCGGCCGACCGCGGGCGAGGTGCTCGTCGAGGGCAAGCCGACGACGAAGTACAAGTTCGCGGACCTGGTCAAGCGGGTGGCGTTCATCTTCCAGGTGCCGGAGAAGCAGTTCATCCGCAACAGCGTGTACGACGAGGTGGCTCACGGCCTCAAGGCGCTCAGGCTCCCCAAGGCCGAGATCGAGCGACAGGTGGAGACGTTCCTGAAGAGCGTGCGGCTGTGGGACCGCCGCGAGGCCAGTCCGTACGTGCTCAGCCAGGGGCAGAAGCGGCGCCTGTCGGTCGCCTGCATGGTCATCGGCGAACCCGACGTCGTCGTACTCGACGAGCCGACGTTCGGCCAGGACTACCAGCAGGCCCAGCGCCTCATGGGGCTGCTGCGCGACCTGGCGCGCGACGGCGCGGCGGTCACGTTCATCACCCACGACATGCGGCTCGTCGCCCAGCACGCCGACCGCTGCGTGGCCATGTCCGCAGGACAGAAGATCTTCGACGGTACGCCCACGGAGCTGTTCGGCAGACCAGACGTGCTGCGGCCGGCGAAACTTCGCACCCCACCGCTGTTCGAGTTCTCGCGGCAGCTGCTCGGCGAGCCACTGCTGGACGTCGACGAGGCGCGCGACCGGATCAGGGAGGCCATCGGTGGACGATCTCGAACTCGCCTATAGGTACGCCAACTCCGCGTTCCACCGGATGGATCCGTTCTCCAAGATCCTCTACATTCTCGGGGTGTCGTTCGTCGCGATCTTCAACACCAACCTGTGGGTCGGGCTCGCGCTGTTCGTGTTGACATTTTTCTGCGCGGCCTTTCTCACCGGCGTGTCCTTGCGTGTGTACTGGACCTTCGGCAAGGTGATCCTTCCTTTCGTCGTCATCCTCGCGGTCGTGTTCCCGTTCTTCTACGGCGGGCAGCCGACCGCTGGCTCGGCGGAGATCGCGATCCACACGCCCATCAGGGACCTCACGTGGGGTGCGCTCGGCTTCGGCGCACTACTCGCCCTACGGTTCCTGGCCATCGGCGTCTCGGGCTTGACCTTCGCGTTCACCACCCACCCCACCGACATGGTGCAGAGGTTCTCACGCCGGGGCTTCGACTACCGCCTCGTGCACGCGCCGGTGCTCGGGCTCGTGTTGTTCCCCTCGTTCTTGCAGCTCGGCAGGGACATCTCGGTGACGCAACGCATCCGTGACCTCGGCCAGGACATGAACCCGGTCACCCGCAAGTGGCACCGCCTGAAGCATCTCGCGTTCGCGATGCTCGTACTCGGTCTGCGCAATGGGCAGACTCAGGCGATGGCGCTGGACATCCGCGGGTACGGAGCCCACAAGACGCGCACTTACATGCGGCCGGTGCCAGAAAGTAGGGGAGGCAAAGTCTTCGGATGGGTATTCTTCGGGCTCTCCATCGCGTACCTCGCCTGGCAGTTCAATCCCGCGACGATGCAGTGGAACCTGGGGGGCTGATGGTGAACGTCGGCGATCCCGCCCCGGACTTCACGTTGCGCCGGACCTTCGACGACTCGGTCAGCCTCGCCCGGCTGCGTGCTTCCGGACCGGTCATCGTGCACTTCTACGTCTTCGACTTCGGTGGGATATGAACGGGTGAGCTGTCCCAGTTGGGACAGTCGGCGGCGGAGATCCGGGCCCTCGGCGGTGAGGTCGTCGCGATCGCGGTGACCGCGATCTTTTCCCAGCAGCGCTTCGCGCATGAGCTCGGCGTGGATTTCCCTCTCCTGTCAGACTGGAGCGGGCGGGTGTGCGCGAACTACGGCGTGCGCTACGACGTCTGGAAGGGCCACGAGGGTGTGGCGAAACGATCTGTGTTCGTCGTGGACACCGACGGCGTCGTCCGCTACAGGTGGGTCACGGACGACGCCATGGAGACGCCCGACTTCGGCTCCGCCGTCGACGTCCTGCGTGGTCTGACTCGGCCATGAGCCCTGTGGTTCGCCAGGTTCGTACCTCCCTCCGCAAGCAAAGAGAGGCGGGGAGGTGATGCCAGGACGATCGTGCTCGACCGAGGGAGCTTCACGATGACCGGTCAGGAAGAACCCACGACGGCAGCCGCCGACCAACAGCGCGACCCAGCCAACCCGCCCGGCGACGCGCGGAACCGATCGCTCCGCAAGCGTTCGCAGGCCGAGCGGGCAGCGGCCTTCCGAGTGTTGCACGAACGCCCGGGCGCGTTCATCCTTCCCAATCCGTGGGACGCGGGCTCGGCGCGGCTACTCGCCTCCCTGGGCTTCGAGGCCCTCGCGACGACAAGCCTCGGTCTCGCGAACACTCTGGGGCGACCAGACGGGGTCGGCGCGGTGAGCCCGGCTGAGGTGCTCGACAACTGCCGGGCCATCGTTGCGGCCACGGACCTGCCCGTCAGCGCGGATCTGGAGAACGGTTACGCGCACCAGCCTCGCGCCGCGGCCGAGATGATCCGGCGTGCCGCCGGCGTGGGCGCCGTGGGCGGTTCGATCGAGGACGCGACCGGAGAGCCAGCTGATCCCATCTACGACTTCCAACTCGCGGTCGAGCGGGTGCAGGCCGCGGTCGAGACCGCACGGGCGCTGCCCATCCCCTTCGTCCTCACCGCCAGAGCCGAGAACTTCCTGCACGGTCGCCGCGACCTCGATGACACCATCCGGCGCCTGCAGGCGTTCGGGCAGGCCGGGGCCGACGTGTTGTACGCGCCGGGGCTGCGAGACCTCGCCACGATCCGCACCGTCGTCGCATCCGTCGGAAAACCGCTCAACGTCGTGACGACCACCCTCGATCCTTCGATCACAGCCGGACAGCTCGCCGAGGCGGGTGTCAAGCGCATCAGCGTCGGCGGGTCATTGTCACGCCTCGCCCTCGCGGCCTTCCTGGCGGGCGCCCGGGAGATGAGAGACAGCGGGGGGTTGTCCTGGATGCGTGACACGGTGCCGAGCCAGGAGCTCAAGATGATCTTCAGTGGCTGGCAGTGATCGTGAGCACCTGCGTGAGCGGACGATCAAGCCGGCGCCGCCTCAGTCGTTTCCCGCGCCGGTGTATTCGGGGGCGTTCTCGAGGTAGGCGACGGTGTCGTAACCGAGGTGGCGGAACAGCCGGTTTTGCGCACTGAGCAGCACAACATCGGATCCCGCGGCAGCCAGGTGTTCGTGCACGGTGTTCTGTGGCACGTAGATGGTGTCGCCCGCTTTGAATTCGTGGCGGGTGGGTTCCTTGGTGATGCGCGCGTAGTATTTATCGGCGATCTCGGCCTCGACCTGCCAGTGCAGACTGGTACCAGAACCGGACTGGACGTAGAGCACCTCATCGGCCATGTGCCAGTGTTTAGCCGAACGGCTGCCAGCTGGGATGCGCTGCTGATACAGGTCGACGCTAAAGCAACGCACATCGGTGCGCTCAGGCGACAGGATCACCCGAACGTAGCCGTCTGGGGTGGTCTGCCAGATGGTGTCGGCGGGTTTGACGACCTTCTTGCGCTCGGTCACCCCAGGCGTCCAGATTTGGGACCAGTCTTGCCGAGGTCCAAATCGGTCCCCGTCATTGACGGGGGCGCTCCGGCCCTGCTGGATCAGGCCAAGGTACATCCAAGCGGACTTGGCCTTCACTACCAGAGCCAGGGCGGTCTCATTACCGTTGTTGAAGTGGCGGTGGACCGAGTCGGTGTGTACGACGACGAGGTCGTCGGTCTCCCAGTCGTACCGTTGGTCATCGTGGATCTCGTACCCCGAGCCCTGCAAGATGTAGAAGACGGCTTCATTCTGATGACCGTGGCCGTGATTGGACTTTCCCGCCGGGATTTCGACGAAATGGACCTGCAAGGTCTGCGTGAGGAAGGGATCGTCGCCTGGCCCGACACGCCACCAGGTCCGCGAGTCTTCCGAATCGCCGGAGTGGCCGATCTTCGCGTCATCGACCACGACGTCATCGCCCCGTACGCGGGGCGCGGCTAGCTGGGCTTCCCGGACTTCCGCCAGCCCGTACTTCTCCGAGGTGACACCCCGTAGGAAGACCCGTCCGCCCTTACCCATGGTTGCGCTCCTTCGAAAGACAGCTAGGAAATATTATCGTAATGTCAGACCATAAGACCAGGCCTTGGGGTCTGCGGGGTCGCCGACGAAGCCGACTTTGTGGCCAGCACGATCTCGTCGGCGCGTCCAGCGAACACCCGACCGAGCAGTCGCTCGTTGTGCCCTCTGCCGTACCTGTCGGCCGTGTCGAAGAAGGTCACTCCCATGTCGAGTGCATGGCGAAGCACCGCGGCGGCTCGATCGTCGTCGCGCGGCTCGGAGGACAGGCTCATGCACCCGTAGCGCCATCAGGCCGCTTGATCCAAGATGTACCGGCTCCATTCGATGCTCACTGTGTGCCGTTGGCGGGAATCTGTCTGACCGTGGTGTCTTGCCCCTGGGGTTGGACCTGAAGACGCTCACACCGTAGGTCGTGCGGTCTCCACGGACCGCTGGAGACGTCTCGAAAAGTGAGCCGGTCACCGGAGGTCGGACCACCGGCCAGGGGCAAACCCTCGGTGTCGCGTCCCTTGCGGTCGACCATCAGCACCCGATCGGCTCAGGCTGGCAGCCGTCTGCGCTTGGCTCTCCGGTCGGGGGTGATCACCCAACCCAGCCGACGCTGGATCTCCGCCGCCGTGGCGATGAGCGGGCCCTCGGCGGACTTGAGCCGCCGGCAATCCGGCAGCGTGGCAGCCGAGACCGAGATGGCGGCGATGATCTTGGCTGTGTGATTCCAGACCCCGGTGGCCAGCGAGGCGACGCCAAGACAGGACTCCTCGCGCTCCCAGGCGAGACCCCGGTCCCGGATCCGGTCGAGCTGCATGAGCAGGCGACCTGGCTCGACGATGGTGTGGGGAGTGAGGCGGGTCATGGGCTCGGTGAGGTAGCGCTCGATGACTGCACGAGGCGCATGGGCCAGCAGCATCTTGCCGGCTGCGGTGTCGTGCAAGGGCGCGCGCTGTCCGACGCGCGTGGGTACGTCGGTCGCCCCGTGGTAAACCTTCTCCAGGCACAGCAGGTTCACGCCGTCGCGGACAGTCAGGTGCACCGGGAGCCCCACCTGGGAGGACAACCGCTCCAGCGGAAGCGCGGCCTCGTCGTGCAGGCGGCGCCGCAGCGAAGCGAAGGAGCCGAGTTCGAATAGGCGCAAGCCCAGGCGGTACTGGCCGTCGTCGTTGGACTCGAGCACGCCCGCGACGCGCAACGTGACGAGCAGGCGGTGGGTGCTCGCCCTCGGCGTCCCCAGCAGACGAGCGGCCTCGCCCGCACCTAGTAGGGGTCTTTCTAGGAACAGGGAAAGCAGTTCGAAGGCCTTCAGGACCGTCGTGGACGGCGGTGTCGTCATGGCCCGCTGCCCTCCTTTCTCCTAGCGGGTTGGTGTCTGTTGACAGCCCTAGAATAATTGAAATATGGTCCTACCATTCTACCGTACGTTGGCAAGAGTGCCGACCATCATTCGATTCCCTATCGACTGGGAAGGAAGGTCGTTGTCACCGGAGGGCGTGTCCGCGACTATCAGGTACCCGAGCACATGAGCCCGCTCGATGAGATCCACTGCTGGGACGATCTGATCGGTCCGGACGAGCGCCTGATCGCGGGCCGCTACCAAGGCGAACGGCCGCTGGGGAAGCGGCCCGCCCTGCTGGTGATCGACTGTTACCGCAAGGTCTTCGGTGACAGGCCTCAGCCGCTGGCGGAGGCGATCGAGGCGTTCCCGGCCACGTGCGGCCTCGCTGGTTGGGAGGCCCTCGGTGCCTTGGGGCAGCTGCTGGGCACGGCGCGTGATGCCGGTGTGCCGGTGGTCCACACGACAGGTGAAAGTCGTCCCGAGGCCCGACTCGGCGCGACGACCCTGCGCGCCCGGGTGCCGGGGGAGGACGAGGTCGGCGGCTACGAGATCGTGGCGCCGCTCGCCCCCCGCGCAGGTGAGCTGGTGATCCGCAAGAGTCGGGCCAGCGCGTTCTTCGGCACTCCGCTGTCGACGTGGCTGCGCCAGCTCGGTGTGGACGCGCTCGTCGTGTGTGGTGAGACTACGAGCGGCTGCGTGCGAGCCAGTGTCGTCGACGCCTACTCTCACGGGTTCAACGTCGCGGTAGTGGAGGAGGCCACGTTCGACCGTAGCCCGCTGTCGCACAAGGTGAACCTGTTCGACATGCACCTCAAGTACGCCTCGGTCATCCACCTCGAGGCGGCGACCGACTATGTCAGAGGTGCCACCGACACCTGATGTGACATTCCCGCCACGTGTGGCACGCAGCACGAGGGAGACGGCTCCCACTTAATGAGACAGCCGTCCCCCAGTGCCTCGATCGGCCTTGTAGGTTCACCGGCTATCGGGGCATCGCGGGCTTCCTGGCGAGAAGGTGAGCATGTACCAGACGTTCTTCTCGAGCCTGCTCGAGATCTTCCAGCCGCAGACCATGCTGCTGCTCATGGGCGGCATCGCCATCGGTTTTGTGGTCGGCGTACTGCCTGGCCTGGGTGGATCTGTGACGCTCGCCCTGATGCTGCCCTTCACTGACGACATGGAGCCTGTTCCTGTGCAGCAAGTACGTGGGTCGCGTGATGGCGACTCACGGCCGGGGCGGGGCGATCCCGCTCCCTTGCGGCGCAGCTCGGCGTGTGTACGTGGCAGCTGCGTCAACACGGTGACGCCCGACAGGGTCGGCTCGCCGGTGGGTGAGGGCGAAGAACCGGCGGACGGCAGGCGGACGAACCTGCTCGGGAGGGGCGCGGTACCCGACGACGTCGCCAACGCGTTGGCGTTGCTGGCCTCCTACGAGGCTGGCTTCATCACCGCCGCGGACCTGCTCGTGGACGGCGGATCGTTGTACGGCGGCGTCGCCAAATGAAGGACGCGAATGAATCGCATCGAGAGCGCCGACGCTGCCTGGATATGGCGATAACGGCGATCGACGTCCACGTCCACATCCACGACGCGCAGGCCTGGGAGCTACGGGGGCCGGAAGCCAAGCGACGCTTCGAGGAGCGGGCCCGATACTTCAAGCGAGACGCCAAGCCGGTTTCGCTGGCCGAGCAGGCGAACCAATACCGCGAGCACACCATGATGGCCGTCCTCATGAACGGTACGGACGAGACTGTCACAGGGCTCAAGCCTGTTCCGAACGACTTTGTCGCCGAGGCGGTTCAATGTCATCCTGATGTCTTTCTGGGATTCGGAATAGTCGACCCGTGGCAGGGTGAACTGGCCCGCCGGGAGATTCGGCGGTGCAAGGAGCTCGGACTGCACGGGATTGGAGAGTTCAACCCCGCGCGGCAGCACTTCTTTCCCAACGACACGCGCTTCTATCCGCTCTGGGAGGAGGCCGAACAGCAAGGGTTGCCCGTCCTGTTCCACAGCGGGTACGCCGCGGCTGGCTCGGGTCGGCCCGGAGGCGGGGGAGTGAAACTCAAGTACACCCAGCCGATCTACCTGGACGACGTTGCGGCCGACTTTCCCGAACTCAAGATCATCAGCGCGCATCCCTCGTGGCCGTGGACAGCGGAGAGCCTGGCCATCGCTCGGCACAAGGCGAACTTCTACATCGATCTGTCGGGGTGGGCGCCGAAGTACTTCCCGGCGGAGGTGGTTCAGCAGGTGAACAGTCTATTGCAGGACAAGGCGCTGTTCGGCTCGGACTCCCCTTCCCTGCCACTGGACCGCTGGTTGCGGGAGTTCGAGCAGCTGGAGATCAAACCGGAGGTGCGCCGCAAGGTGATGTTGGACAACGCCAAGAAGCTGTTCGGACTGTGAGCAGGCTGCCCGCCGGGTAGGGAGACGAGCAACGAGATGCTGCCACTGCACGATGTTCGCGTTCTGGACCTTGGCCAGTACATCTCAGGTCCTTGCACGGCGGTCCTCCTTGCGGAGATGGGTGCCGACGTCATAAAGATCGAACCTCCCGCCAAGGGGGACCCATTCCGTGCGTGGGAGAGCGGTGGCTTGAACGCGACCTTCGTTGCGTTCAACCGGGGCAAGCGGTCCGTCGTGCTGGACCTTAAGTCGTCGGAGGGCAAGGAGCGGCTCTTCGAACTCGTGGAGACCGCAGATGTCCTCGTGGAGAACTTCCGACCCGGCGTCATGACCCGCCTGGGGTAGCGGACGGGGAAGACAGTAGAGCGCTGCACGCCCACCGGAGCGACGACAATAGGCATGGGTCGACCTCAACCCGATGGCATACCCGTCAATTCGCTGGACGGGCAGGCTACAAGTCTGTGAGGTCAAGGAGGGCGCATATAGCCCTGTGACAGGGCGCTATGGTGAGGCTACCGTTCGTCACCAGGCGAAGGTCGAGAGGCTGAGGGCACCATGACCAACCGGGGGACCGATCTCGTTGTCGTGCCCGCTCATGTCTGGGACCGCGACGACATG